>DAOTXP010000062.1:0-4423 GCA_034435275.1 Anaerolineales bacterium
CGTGCACGGACTGCTGATCCTGCCCGCGTTCCTCCTTCATAAATTCCTGGCACGCCTCACGCATGTGGACGTCGGTTGAGTCAATCCCCAGAATTTCCTGTGGCTTCACCGCGGAGAGCACAGAGTCTTTCTAGTTTTTCTCGGTGGACTCCGTGATCTCTGTGGTGAACGAGCTGGTCGCTCTTGACGCATGCCGCGCCATGCTTTATAAGCAAGTGCAGAATTCCCCATGAAAAAACAGATCATCTTTCCTCTGTTGGTCATCCTGCTCTCCGCCGCGCTGGCCTCCTCCATGCTCAACCGCGACCACGACTGGGGCGACGATTGGGCCGCCTACGTCATGCAAGCCGAGAGCCTCCTCACAGGCACCCCGCGCGAATTCGTGGTCCGCAACGCGTTCACCACGCAGGAGTCCACGGCCTTCATCGGCCCCGTCGCCTATCCGTGGGGCTTCCCCGTGCTGCTCGTCCCCTTCCACGCGGCCTGCGGCGGGCTGAACATCCTGTGCCTCAAATCCGTCAACGTTCTTTTCTTCGCCATGTTCCTGGCGGTCTTCGTCGTTTTCCTCCATCGGCGGTTAGCCCTCCTCGATTCCATTTTGTTCTTGGCCGTCTTCGCCTTCAGTCCCACCCTGCTTAACTTTCACAACAACCTGCTCTCCGACATTCCCTTCCTCTTTTTCTCCACCCTCGCGCTGTTGTTAATCGAGACGACCCTCATCGCCAGGGACGACTTCACAGGCGGGATCCTCTCCAACGTCGGGTTGGGCGCGGCGCTGTTCGCGGCCTTCTTCGTGCGGACCAACGGCGTCCTGCTCGTCCCGACGCTGTTCCTGACCCAGGTCGTCTTGTATTGGAGGACGCGGGGCGCGGTCACGCGGGACCTGAGGCGGGCTCTGCCCCTCGCGCTGATTCCCTACTTCGTCTTTGGTCTGCTCACCGCGCTCGTCCTGACGGTCTTCCCCGCGGGCGAAGGCTCGCACCTGGAGCATTATGCCGCACTGACCTGGAGCCGCGTGCTGGGCAACCTGACCGCCTATATCAATATGCCTGCTGCGTTTTTCGAGAACGTGCCGCTCGCGCCGATCTTGTACGGCGCGACCCTGCCGTTCGCGCTGGGCGGAGCGGTGCTGAATGCCAAAAAGGATTTTCATCTCTCGATCTATATCATTCTCAGTCTGGCGCTCTTCATCACCTGGCCCGACCAGCAGGGGATTCGATTCCTGTTTCCGCTCCTGCCGTTCATTTTCTATTTTGCCCTGCGCGGTATGCAAGCCACTGCGTTTGCACTGCTGGATTATTATCGTAAAGCGGGCGACCGGCTGACGCGCCTGTTCTGGGCGGGCATCCTGGTCAGTTTTGTCGTCACGTCCGCCGGCCTCGCCCGCGATAACCTCGCCGACCAGCGCGCGCCGGACGGCGGGCCTTTCGAGGACATCAGCACTGAACTATTTGATTTCATTGAATCCAACACCTCATCCGACAGCGTGCTGATCTTCTACAAACCGCGCGCCCTGCGGCTGATGACCGGCCGCGACGCCCTGATGGTGGACGATTGCGCCGCGCTCGGCAAGGGCGATTACGTTGTCATTCGCAAGAAGCGCGGCGCGGTGGGACAGGTGCTGCCCGATACGGTCACCGCCTGCAACCCGTCCCTGCTGGTGGCGGAGGTGTTCGATAACGAGAAATATGTGGTGTATGAAATCCACCCGAAGCCGTGATGACCTTCCTGGATTGAAAGTCCCCTGGAGGGGACTTTCAATTTGTCCCCACTTTCGTAAGGAAATTTGAGAAACCTTCGCCTTCTCGTTTACAATCAGCCCGATGTTCTCCTTCCAAATCGCCTCCAAAAACCACCGCGCCCGCACTGGGATCTTCACCACCCCTCACGGCGACCTGCTCACACCGGTCTTTGCGCCGGTGGGCACACAGGCGACGGTCAAGACCCTCACGCCCGAACATCTCAAGGAGGTCAATGCCACGCTCGTGCTTGCCAACACGTACCACCTTTACCTGCGTCCCGGCGACGAACTCGTGCGCGACATGGGCGGCTTGCACAAATTCATGCAGTGGCCTCGTCCCATGCTCACCGACTCGGGCGGCTTCCAGGTCTTCTCGCTGGCACAGACCCGCAAAATTGACGACGACGGCGTGACCTTCAAGAGTCACATTGACGGGACGATGCACCGCTTCACGCCCGAAAAGGCGATTGCCATTCAGGAGAACCTCGGCGCCGACATCATCATGGCCTTCGACGAATGTTCCGACCCCAACGACCATGCCTACAGCAAAATCGCCATGGAGCGGACTCACCGCTGGGCGGAACGTTCCCTCAAAGCGCAGACGCGAACCGACCAGGCTTTATTCGGGATCGTCCAGGGCGGCGTCAACCCTGACCTTCGGGCGGCTTCCGCTCAATTTATCGCTTCTCTCGATACGCCCGGCATCGCCATCGGCGGACTCTCCGTGGGCGAGACCAAACGGGAGATGCATGAAGCGCTGAATGTGGTCACATCCATCCTGCCTGAGTCAAAACCGCGCTACCTGATGGGAGTCGGCACGCCTGAAGATTTGATTAACGGCGTGATGCGCGGCATTGATATCTTCGACTGTGTATTGCCGACGCGCCTGGCTCGTCACCACTCCGCATTTGCTCCCGAGGGACGCCTCAACCTGATGAACGCGACCTTTGCGCGAGATGAAAGACCGATTGATGAAACCTGTGACTGTTATGCCTGCAAGACGTTTACGCGAGCGTACATTCGTCATCTCATTGTGGCAAAAGAATTACTCGCAGGAACTCTTATCTCGATTCACAATCTGCGTGCATTGATACGGCTGATGGAACAGATCAGAGTCTGCATTGCAGACGGCTCATTTGACTCACGGGTGCCGGAGTTGTTGCGTCAGTGGCGTGGGAACGCGGAGCGGAAACCATCTTCCACGTGAATTGGGTAGACGAGGAATGATTTTCTCTTGATGCAATGATGGTTACCATTCGTTAACTTTCCGTTTCATTGGCCTTAACCCACCTGATTTAGAATTAAGGAGAAACCAACCAAAGGAATCTCAATGACATTACTCCACGCCTTCCTGCTCGGCATCATCCAGGGATTGACTGAATTCATCCCCGTCTCGTCCACTGCGCATCTGCTGTTGGGACAATCCCTTTTGGGCATTCCCTCGAACGGGAAAATCTTCTCCTTTCAGGTGATCATCCAACTTGGGACAGTGTGCGCGTTGTTGCTGTTCTTCTGGCGGGATATTCTTGGAATCGCAAAAGCCTTCCTTCTGGGCATCTGGCACAGGCGGCCATTTGAAAGCCACGATGCCCAGATTGGTTGGCTGGTGCTGGTTGCCACCATCCCCGCGCTGATCGCGGGCTTTCTTCTCAAGGATATTGTGGAAAACTTATTCAAGGAACCGGTTACCCAGGCCGGGGTTCGGTTATTGATGTCCGCCGGTTTGCTGGGCGCGGTGGAGATGTTTGGCCGCCGCGAGCGCACACTCGAATCTGCGACATGGCTCGATGCCCTGGCCGTCGGGCTGTTCCAGGTGCTTGCCTTGTTCCCCGGCGCGTCACGCAGTGGGACAACGATTTCAGGCGGCATGATCCGTGGTTTTGACCGTCCCTCTGCGGCGCGGTTCGCCTTCCTCATGTCCACCCCGATTTTGTTGGCCGCAGGTATGTACGAGATGATCAGTGTGATTAAAATGCCCGGAACGCTTGCATTTTTGCCTCATCTCGCAATTGGATTTATCACAGCCGCACTAGTTGGCTGGTTCGCCATCAAATGGCTGATTGATTATCTCAGCAAACGCTCGCTGTACGTCTTTGTGGTCTATTGCGCGGTGGTTGGTTTCGTTGTCTTAATCGTCCACAGGGTCTGGATGGTCTGAATGATCTGAGCGGTCTTTGGTGAAAAAGGTAGTTTGGTTTTTAATTTTTGTTTTCCTCGCCGCCTGCGCGCCGACGACGCCCGCGGGGACGATGGAACGCGTGGACGTGTATTCCGTCTCCGCGGCCGAGCCGTGGCTGGACGAATTATTCGATTGCGCGGCAGATTCCTCCATCCTGTTGAACATCTCGGCGGACGCGCCCGACATTACCCTGCGCGTGGGCGAACCCGACGCGCTGACATCCCCCGCGTATCAAATCGACATGGAAGAAATTCTCGTTGTGACTCATCGCGAGAGTCCGCTTCAAACCCTGACCCTCAGCCAGGTGCGCGACCTGTTTGCGGGGCGCGGCGACCCGTCGGTGCAGGTGTGGGTCTACGCGTCAGGGGAGGATGTGGCGCGGGCGTTCGACCAGCTCGTGATGCAGGGACGAAGCGTCACGTCCTTCGCGCGGCTGGCGGTCAGTCCCCGGCACATGTCGGAGGTGTTGAACGCGGACGCGAACGCGGTCGGAATCCTGCCGC
>DAOTXP010000063.1:0-1564 GCA_034435275.1 Anaerolineales bacterium
CGCTTCGGGCAGGACGAAGGGGAGGGGCTCGGTGGTCGGCGCGGCGGTGGGTGGAATCTCAGTCGCGACTGGAGGGGCGGAAGTGAGCGCCTGGGCGGTCAATGCCTGGATGGTTGCCGCCACGAGTGTGCCGGTATCGGGCAGAGCAGGCAAAGCGGTGGGGAGCCCCAGTCCGCAGGCCAGCGTAGCCAGCAATATGCTTGCGGAGACGAAGATTTTTCTGTTCATGCTCTCACGACGTTTTTCAGGATTCCAATCCGTTCGGCTTCCAATTCTACAACATCACCAGATTTCAGCCAGGGCCCCTGCGCCCGCGTCAATTCCAGCAGACAACCTGTGCCGACCGTGCCCGAGCCGATCACGTCCCCGGGCAGGAGGTCAACCGAGTCGGAGGCGCGGGCGATGATCTCGCCAAACGACCAGTACATATCTTTGAAATTACCCCGCGAGCGCGTCTTGCCGTTCACGCGGGCGGACAGTGCCAGGTCATAGATGCCCGGCTTACTCGCGGCGCGGTCGGCCAGTTCGTCCGGCGTGACAATGACCGGGCCGAAGGAGGAGGCGAAGTCCTTGCCTTTGGCGGGACCGAGTCCCACCTTCATTTCCTCGCGCTGAACGTCCCGCGCCGACCAGTCGTTGAAGAGCGTGAAGCCGAAAATGTGATTCGGCGCGTCTTCTGGTCGAATATCGCGGCCGCCCCTGCCGATGATGACCGCGATCTCCAGTTCGTAGTCCATGGCCTGGGTGTAATGCGGAATCAGAATCTCATCCTCCGGGCCGAAGACCGCGTTTGGATTGGTGAAGTAGAAGATGGGGAATCTGTACCATTCCTCGGGCACTTCGCGGCCGCGGTTGGCATTGGCGGTCTTTACATGTTGTTCGAAAGCATAGCCGTCGCGCAGGGTGGTGGGACGGAGAGGCGCGAGTAGTTTGACCTCGTCGAGACCGAAAGAGGCTTCCGAGGCGCGGCGCGCGGCTTCGTCCGCGCCGGCTTCGATCACGGCGCGCATGTCAGGGTAGGGCAGGGGGTGGACGCGGCCGTTTTTAACGAGGGCAGGCGCGGATCCCGCCTGAGGCGTGGTGAAGGTCGCGAATCGCATTACAAATTGCCGCGCCTTGCCTGTTCCAGTTCAATCGACTCGAACAGCGCCTTGAAGTTGCCCTTACCGAAACTCTGCGATCCGTGCCGCTGGATGACCTCGATGAACATGGTCGGGCGGTCCTGGATGGGGCGGGTGAAGATTTGCAGGAGGTAGCCCTCGTCGTCGCGGTCGGCGAGGATGCCGAGTTCCTGGATGGTCTTGTAATCTTCGTCAATTTTGCCGACGCGGTCGGGGAGCACTTCATAGTAGGTATCGGGCACGCGCAGGAATTCGACGCCGTTCCTGCGCAATTGCTCCACGGTCTTGAGGATGTCGCCGGTGAGAAGCGCGATGTGCTGTGCGCCGGGCGTGAGGTAGTAATCGAGATAATCCTCGATCTGGCTCTTGCGTTTACCCTCGGCGGGTTCTTTGCTGGGGAACTTGACGCGGCCGTTGCCGTTCTGCACCACCTTGGACATGAG
>DAOTXP010000064.1:0-17341 GCA_034435275.1 Anaerolineales bacterium
CGCTAAGACCTTTGGGGTCTTTTCCAAGCGTTGAAAGGAGTTGATCGTGAGCGTCGCAGACAACCTTTCCAAATCTCCTGCCAGAAAAATGAACTGGGATTGGGTTGGGGTCGCGCCTTTTTTCTTTTTTGCGATCGTTTTCCTGTTCCTGCCTTCCCTTTCCATTTTCTATCGAAGTTTCCAGGCTAATGATGGCAGTATCACGTTCGACAACATCATTGCCCTGTTCACGGTGCGGGATATTATCAATGCCTATAAAACCAGTTTGCAGATCAGCCTGATTACGGCGTTGGGCGGTGCAGTCTTTGGCTTCCTGCTGGCTTACGCGGTGGTCCTGGGAGGCCTGCCGCGCGGCATCCGCACGTTCATGTCCACCTTTTCGGGTGTGGCATCCAACTTCGCGGGCGTTCCGCTGGCCTTTGCCTTCATCGCTACCATGGGCAATGCGGGCCTGGTCACACGCTGGATCGAAGGGATCTTCAACATCAGCACCCGGGAGTTGGGCTTCAGCATCTACAACATGTGGGGACTGAGCATCGTGTACATGTACTTCCAATTCCCATTGATGGTGCTGATCATGGCGCCCGCCCTGGACGGTCTGCGCCGCGAATGGCGCGAAGCCGCCGAGAACCTGGGCGGCAACTCGTATCATTACTGGCGCTATGTGGCTTTCCCAATTTTGATGCCGTCTCTGCTGGGGACGATGATCCTGCTCTTTGGGAATGCCTTCGGCGCGTACGCCACTGCCTACGCCTTCTCGGGCAGTTTCATCAACCTGGTCACCATTTTGATCGGGGCGCAGATCCAGGGCGACGTGCTGTACAACCCCGGCCTGGGTAACGCTCTGGCGCTGGGGATGATCGTGATTATGGGCCTGAGCATGGCCGGTTATATCTGGATGCAGAGGCGCGCCGCGAGGTGGATGCGATGAAAAAGATCAATATCTGGGCCTGGATCATCCTGATCATCGGAATGATCTATTTTTTCCTGCCGCTCATTTCTACGCTGGAATTCAGCATGAAGATGATCAAGGGTCGCTACACCTTCGAAGCCTACCGCGTGGCCTTTACGGACCGCGCCTTCTTTGAACATTTTGGATACTCTGTACTATGGGCCGTCTTGACCATCATCTTCAGCACATTACTGGTGGTGCCGACGGCGTATTGGGTGCATTGGAAACTTCCCAAAGCGCGCCCCTTCGTGGAATTTGTGACCCTCATGCCCTTCGTTGTCCCCGCAGTGGTGCTGACCTTCGGCCTCATTCGCTTGTATGGACGCCCGCCAATATTGCTCATTGGCAGTCCCATTCTACTCATAGCAGGCTACATCGTCCTGTCGCTGCCATATATGTTCCGAGCGGTGGATACGGGCCTGCGCGCGATCGACGTCCGCACGTTGACCGAAGCCGCCCTCAGCCTTGGCGCGGGATGGGGGACGATCCTCACGCAGGTCATCTTCCCGAATTTACGCGTGGCCATCCTGAGCGGTGTCTTCCTCACCTTTGCCATCGTGATGGGCGAATTTACCTTTGCCTCCCTGTTGGCGTGGCCCGCTTTTGGCCCCTACATGGAAGAGATCGGCTCGATGCGCGCCTACACTCCCCAGGCGCTGTCGCTGGTCAGTTTCCTCCTAACCTGGGCATCCATCGGCCTGTTGCAGTGGATTGGACGCGGACGCGGGCAGGAACAAGTCGCCGGCGCACACTAAATTAACGAGGCTACCATGGCATTTCTTGAAATCAACAACGTCAGTAAGAAGTTCGGCGCTACCGAAGCCGTTAGTGACTTCAATCTCCAGATCGAAAAAGGGGAACTGGTCTCCTTCCTCGGCCCCAGCGGTTGCGGGAAGACAACCACCCTGCGCATGGTGGCCGGGTTCGAAACCCCCACCAGCGGGCGCATCATCATGGATGGCAAAGACATCACCGACATGCCCGCCAACCAGCGCGATGTGGGGATGGTCTTCCAATCCTATGCGCTGTTCCCCAACATGACCGTGGCTGGCAACATCGGCTTTGGCCTCAAGATCATGAAAAAACCTGCCGACGAGATCCAGCAACGCGTCAAGGATATGCTGGATTTGATCAACATGCCCGAGTATGCCCAGCGCTACCCCTACCAACTTTCGGGCGGACAGCAGCAACGAGTGGCCTTGGCGCGCGCGTTGGCGCTTCGCCCTGACATGCTCCTGCTCGATGAACCGCTCTCCGCGTTGGATGCGAAAATCCGCGTATCTCTGCGCTCTGAGATCCGTTCCATTCAGCAAAAACTTGGCATTACGGCCATTTACGTCACCCATGACCAGGAGGAAGCGCTGTCTCTCTCGGACCGCGTGGTGGTCATGAATGCGGGCCGTATCGAGCAAGTGGGCACGCCGTTCGAGATCTACAATTTCCCTGAGACCAATTTCGTGGCAAGTTTCGTCGGCACGCTGAACACTGCTGAAGCCGAGGTGGTTGATCCTGCTCGCGGTCTGATCAGCATGGACGGCGTCCAGTTCGTTTCTGCGGATGATCTGAATGGCAGGAAAAAAGGCGAAAAAGTCCGCATGTCGGTCCGCCCGGAGCGTTTCAGTTTCGCCTCCGAACAGAAGAAAGACAACACGCTCGATTGCATCATCGAGAATATCACTTTTCTCGGTTCGGTCGTTCGTATTCAAGTCAGGATTGGCAACACAAAATTCAATATGGACACCTTCAACAATCCCTTCCTGGAACTTCCCAAGATTGGCGATAAAGATCAGGTCACCTGCTCGAAGGAAGCAGTGCTGGTGTTCAAGGATTAGCCAGATTGATTTCTGTGTAGGGGCGGCCCGTCCATGCGATTGTGACGCGTGGAGAATCTGACGGGTCGCCCCTTGCGATTTAACAGAGGCAATATGTCCAAAGTTATTCTCCTCCTCTCCGACGCCCTGCGTTATGACGCGGCTGTGGCGGGCATGGGTTACCTCGGCCACCTTATCGAGACCAAACAAGCCAGCCTGTACAAGATCATCGGTGAATTGCCCAGCATGTCGCGCCCCATGTACGAGACGATTCACACGGGATTGCCCTCCAGCGCGCACGGCGTGGTCGCCAATTCGGTGACGCGGCTCTCGACGACGCCGAACCTGTTCCGGGTCGCGCGGGACGCGGGAAAGGTGACCGCAGCCGCGGCCTACTACTGGTTCTCCGAACTCTACAACCGCGCGCCCTACGACCGCGTCAACGACCGCGAAGTGGACGACGAATCCCTGCCCATCCAGCATGGACGCTTCTACACCGAGGACGAATATCCCGACGCGGAACTCTTCGCCGCGGCCGCCATGCTTGTCCGCCGCTTCGCCCCGGACTACTTGCTGGTCCACCCCATGGGCATGGACTATCACGGCGAGACCTTCGGCTCCGACTCCGCCGAATACCGCAATCATGCCATTCGCCAGGATGCCATACTCGCGCCCTTGCTTGTGGAGTGGCTGGGGCTTGGCTACACTGTCCTCGTCACTGGCGACCACGGCATCAACAAAGACGGGGCACACGGAGGCCCCGCGCCCGAACAGCGCGAGGTGCCGTTCTATTTGATTCGCCCGAATGTGGCAGGGGAGGAGGATGCAAAACAAATTGCATCCCACCTGCAGATCGCGCCGACGATCTTGAAATTGCTTGACCTTCCCATTCCTGAAACGATGAAACACCCGCCGTTAATTTAATCCTCAGGCCGCCGTCATCGGCGTTTTTTTATCTCGATGCCATCCGGCGCGGAAGGAATGCCGAATTTGACGCCGCTCGGAAAATGAATCACCCAATAAAAACACAGTATATTGGTAAATTAGTTGCATAATACGCTTAATCGTATTATAATATTGGTATGAAATCCTGGTAGCGGAGGGCTGTTATGGCAAATGATGGGAATTTCGGGGCATCCGTGTTTCAGGAGGGTTCAAACATTACGCGGGTAGATAGAAATGCCAGTGTGGGGCGACGTTTGCGGGAGATTCGGACCCTGCGAGGATTATCCATGAAGTCGCTGGCTGAGATGAGCGGGCTGAATATCAATACTCTCAGCCTGATAGAAAACGAACGTACCTCTCCCAGCGTGAGCACCCTGCAACAATTGTCGCAGAGCCTTCAGGTTCCCGTCACAGAATTCTTCGAAACGAATCAGAGAAGCAAAAATCTCGTCCATCAAAAGCAGGGCGGACGGGCGCGCGTCGCTTTCAAGCATGGGGCAGTCGAGAATCTGGCCGCCGGCATGACCCGTTTCAATGCCGAACCGTTGATCATTACCCTCGACCTTGGGGCGGATAGCGGCAAGGATCCCATTGTTCACACAGGTCGGGAGATCGTCTACTGTATTGAAGGGGAGATCACTTATCGAGTGGATGGTGAGAAATATTCCCTTGAACCTGGCGATAGTTTGATTTTCGAGGCTTACCTTCCGCATCGTTGGGAGAACAGCGGCTCTACACCCGCTCGCGTTCTTCTGGTCCTGTGCCCAATGGATGAGCGTGACGACCCCGCGGAGCGGCATTTTTCCAAATGAGGTACGCGCCGACGCATCGAAAGAGCGCCAGCCGGTGCGAAAGAAATCATCTCTGGAAACCAAAAACCATAACAAAGGAGACATTCACACATGAAAATCGCAGTAGTTACGGAAGACGGTAAGACCATCAGCCAACACTTTGGCCGTGCGCCGCATTATCTGGTCGTCACCGTGGAGGATGGCCAGATCGTCAGCCATGAGATGCGCGAAAAAACAGGGCATGCCCAATTCCACGGCGAACACCATGACCATGGCGACGAATCCGGCGGGAGGCACGGCTTCGGGCCGTCCGCCGACCATCGTCATGGCCGCATGGCCGAAACGATCACAGATTGTGAAGCCGTGTTGTGCCGTGGCATGGGCATGGGTGCGTACGAAAATATGGCAGCGCGCAACATTCGCCCAGTGGTCACCGATATCGCCGATATTGACGAGGCCGTTCTGGCCTACGTAAACGGACAGATCGTTGACCACGTCGAAAGATTGCACTGAGTTAAAGAAGGACAAAATGTTCGCCGGATTGTTTCGTGACCGTCCTGGCCGGGGACGCGGCGGTGGCATGGGACGGGGCCGGGGGAGGGGCGGCGGCAACAAGCCGACATCCGGTCCCGGCGGAAATTGTATTTGCCCAAAATGTGGACACAAAGAGCCGCATGTTGTTGGACAGCGTTGCCTGGATAGGGCCTGCCCCAAGTGCGGGACAAAGTTGGTCCGTGAGTGAAATACGTCTTCGGTCCCGTCCCTTCACGAAGATTGGGTCAATCGTTGGGGATAGATCCAATTCCGCTTAAGACCTGCAACTGGAACTGCGTCTACTGCCAGTTGGGGCGTACGGTCCCGCTGACGAACGAACGACGCGAGTACGTCCCGGCGGAGGATATTCTCCTCGAGGCGGATCAGGCATTGGGATCGCGCGGGAGCGATGGGATTGATTGGGTGACGTTCGTTGGCTCCGGTGAACCGACTTTGCACAGACGCATCGGACGGCTTATCCGTCAAATCAAGTTGCTGACGGATAAGCCCATCGCAGTCATTACGAATGGCTCGTTATTATGCCTTCCAGAAGTACGTGAGGAACTGGTTGTTGCAGATGCCATCTTGCCCACGCTTGACGCTGATACGGCTGAACTTTATCGCAAGGTCAACCGTCCCCATCCCGATATCACGTTTGAGCGACTTGTGGATGGATTAATTGCTTTTCGCGAAGAGTTTCCGGGAAAACTATGGGTTGAGGTGATGCTGGTGCGTGGATTGAATGACGCGCCCCAGATTCTTGAAGGTATTGCAGGTATCCTGAAAAAGGTCAGGCCGGACTCTGTTCACGTTAACCTGCCGATGCGCCCGCCAGCCGAGACATGGGTCCAACCGACGGACGAAGAAGGCCTGATGCGGGCTGTATCCATTCTGGGAAATATCGCCGAGGTGGTGCATCCCGCAGAAGGTGACTTCGACTTGGGAGAATATGAGAATGTAGTGGATGCGGTTGTTGGAATCGTCACCCGCCATCCCATGCGACAGGATGAACTCGAAAGGACCCTGGCGCGTTGGTTGCCGGGACAGGTAAGAGAGGCGCTCGCGGATTTGGAGGCCAGTGGCAGGGTGCAGATCGTGAAACGCCATGGCACACGTTTTTGGTGCGCAGCGCCCGCCCATTATATGGATCAAAAATCAAAAGTAGCAGGCATCTCGAGTTGAGGAAATCGCGTGAATACAAACCTCCTCAGCGCTCTCATTGCAGACCTGGCCGGTGACTCACCTGTACGCTCGGTGCTGGTCGGCGCACACTGGACGGTGGTTTGCAGCCGCCATTGCGGCATGGCATCCACGCTCGCGTCGCCTCACCCGCACGGACACGCGCAAGTCCGCGAGGTGGGTGGTCTGTTGAAGAAAAGCGCGCGGGAACTGGCCGAACTTGCCCGCTCCGACGAGTTGATGGAAGCCAGCATCGGCGTGGCCGCGATCAACTCGCTTCTGGATGTGGACGCATCGCTGTCCGTGGAGATCAATGCGTCCGAAGTGCTGGCCAGCCGCGGGCGGGGAAAGAACGTCGCGCTGGTCGGGCATTTCCCGTTTGTCCCTCGGTTGCGTCAGGCCGCCGGCCGACTCTGGGTGATCGAACAGCGCCCGACAGGGGATGAATACCCAGCCGAGGCCGCCGTAGACTTGCTGCCGCGGGCAGACGTGGTGGCCATCACAGGAAGCGCCCTCATAAATCATACGCTGGACGGGCTGCTCTTGCTTTGCGATCCCAAGGCAGACGTGATGGTATTGGGGCCAAGCACGCCGCTTTCGCCCGTCCTTTTCGATTTCGGCGCAACCATTATTTCTGGAACGCGCGTGGTTGATGAAACCGCAGTTCTGCGTACCGTTGGACGAGGCGCATCCTTCCGCCAGGTGGAGGGTGTTAAGTTGCTTACCTTCACTCGAGAGAAGCAGAAGACATTTCGCGGTGAAGCCCATGATGCAATGGAGTGAAGAGTGAAACGGCATCATATCCTCATCGCCGCGCTGCTGTTTGGTTTGCTCAAGACCCCCGTCCCGGCCGCCCGGGCGCAGGCAGAACTGCCGGTGGTACGCGCCGTGCTGTTCTATTCCCCCAGTTGTGGGCATTGTCGTTATGTAATTACCGAAGCCCTGACGCCGCTATTCAGGAAGTATGGGGAACAACTCCAGATTGTCGGCGTGGATGTCACAGAACAACAGGGGCAGGTTCTCTTCATGGCCGCCCTGCAAAAGTTCGGTCTCGAGACGGGCGGCGTGCCTTTTCTGGTGGTTGGAGATACCTACCTGGTTGGATCCTTGCAGATTCCGGAGGTGTTCCCGGGGCTGATAGAAACGTATCTGGCGCAAGGCGGCGTGGACTGGCCGGACATCCCAGGACTGCGTGAGGCGCTTGCGCTTTCCTCAGGAAACGAGACCGCGACCGCCGCCGCGCCGACCGGGCCCTCCACGCTTCAGGCTACCTCCGCGCCTGCCACCGTTGCCCCGACCTTTGACTCCCCGATAGCGACTCCGGGACTCGATCCGTCGGGCTTTCATAAGACGGATTGGAGGGACAGTTTTTCCCGCGACCCGGCTGGCAACGCGCTGGCTGTCCTTGTTCTCGCGGGCATGTCCGCCTCGATTGTATGGGCCGTTGTCCTGCTCCAAAAGACAAAAGGTATTCCCCCGCGCGGCGGTTGGACATGGAGTATCCCTGCTTTATGTGTGGTCGGCTTTGGTGTGGCTGGCTACCTGGCGTACGTGGAAACTGCCCGGGTCACCGCGGTGTGCGGCCCTGTGGGAGATTGCAATACCGTGCAACAAAGCGAATACGCGCGCCTGTTTGGCATCCTTCCGATTGGCTTGCTGGGCCTGGGGGGGTACATGGCGATTCTTATTGCATGGGGAATCGCCAGATACGGCCGGGGACGTCCTGCCGAACTGGCCGCCTGGGCCATGTTCGCCATGACCGCTTTCGGCACCCTCTTTTCGATTTACCTTACCTTTTTGGAGCCCTTCGTCATCGGCGCAACCTGTGCCTGGTGTCTCACGTCGTCCATCCTGATGACGGCGCTTATGTTACTGTCGCTGGGACCGGCAAAACCGGCTTTTTCGAAGGGATATCGCGCCCGGCGCGCATGAGGGGAAGCAGATATCGGCCGCGTTTCCACTGGATTCGTTCTGCTTAATCCGCGGACGTTATCGCCGCCACCAGCTCGCGGCAGAACGCGGGAATATCTGCCACCACGCGCCCCCAGACGTGATGGCCCTCGCGGAAGGCGGGTTCATCCGTCCAGACTCCACCAACGTTGACGAGATCGTCCTTGATTCCTGTCGAACCCGTCACTCGTTCGCCTTTGCGGACAATTCCCGCTGAGACAGCGATCGATCCGCCATGACAAATGATGCCGATGATCTTCTTCGCCGCGTCCATCTCGCGGACGATCTTCTTCACGGCATCGTACCTTCGCAGTTTATCGGGTGCCCAGCCGCCGGGCAGGATGAGACCGAACAGGTCATCGGCCTTGAGCGATTCGATGGTCTCATCCGGGGTGATGACCAGACCGTTCTTGCCGTGAACCGGCTTGAGGTCCAGCGCGGCCGTGAGGACCGTTGCGCCCTCCTCCTGCAAACGCATGAGCGGAACGTAATACTCGAGGTCCTCCACATCTTCGGCCACCAGCGTGGAGATTTTTTTGCCTTGCAGTCGCATGGGATACTCCCTTCTTTATATCGGACGCCAACGCCTCCAGGCGTTGGCGTTACTCATTCACCAATGACTTTCACCAGCACGCGCTTTCTGCGGCGCCCATCGAACTCGCCATAGAAGATCTGCTCCCACGGGCCGAAATCGAGGCGGCCGTTGGTGACCGCGACCACCACCTCACGTCCCATCACCTGGCGCTTCATGTGCGCGTCGGCGTTATCTTCGCCGGTATCGTTGTGGCGGTATTGACTCACCGGTTCGTGCGGCGCGAGTTTCTCCAGCCACTGTTCGTAATCGTGATGCAGGCCCGACTCGTCGTCATTGATGAAGACCGAGGCAGTGATGTGCATGGCGTTCACCAAGACGAGCCCTTCGCGAATCCCGCTCTCGCCCAGGGCCTGCTCCACCTGCGGCGTGATGTTGACGAACCCGCGCCGCGAGGGAATGTTGAACCAGAGTTCTTTGCGATAGGATTTCATCGAAGCCTCATCTCAGAAAACTTCCCGCGCCGAGATAACTCTCGCGCAGGAAATCGGCCTTTTGCAGGTCGTCCACGTACACACCGTTGTGTTTGCGCGAGGAGTGAATCACCGTCCAGCCGCCCAGGCTGACGCCGACGTGTGTGACCTTGCGCGCGCTCCCGCTCTCACCGAAGAAGAACAGATCGCCGACTTCAAATGGAGGCTCGACGGGTCGCGCCGCGTCGCATTGCATGTCCGCGTCGCGCGGGACCTCGATCCCGATCCAGCGGTGGAGAAGGCGGACGAAGCCCGAGCAGTCAATCCCGTTGCCGCTCACGCCGCCCCACAGATACGGCACGCCAATCATGCGCCTCGCGTCCTGAATCAGCGCGGCGCGGCGCGCTTCGGCCGATTGCGGAATGTCGGCGAGGGCGCGCAGGTGGCGCGAGGGAAGCCAGCCCGATTTGTTCGCCTCGACGCGTGACCAACCATTGCGGCTCTCCGTCATGGACACGCTCGTGCCGCTGACGAGGCGGGTGAGGATGTCGCTGTCTGAATCTGCCTCCGCGCGGAGTTCGATGGCGGGCGCGAGCACGAGATGAGTGGCGGCGGGCGCAGCGCCTTCGGCCATGAAGGGTTTGTAGGCCCAGCCCAGGTAACCGTCGCGTTGACGCGTGAACGCCCAGCGGCCTTCTTCGTCCAAGATCTCCAGTTGGGTGGCAAAGGTCAGTTCGCTGGAGAGGGGCATGCCGAAGGTCGGTTTTTCGTAAAGGCCGGTCAGGTTAGTGGCGATGTGGGCGCGCGGCAGGTTTGGGCGGTCGAGTACGCGAATCGAGGCGGTATCCAGTTTGAGGTCGGGGAAGAGGCGGGGCAATATGTCCAGTTGTGTTTCCTTGAGCACGCGTCCGCATAAGATGAGTGTCCCGTCGGTGATTGTTTCGACCTGCACATCGAAAAGCGATGTGCGGTGATCCACCATTTTGGCAAGGTCGGCGAGTTTGTTCTGCATGGTCTGATTTTACTGCGTTTGTGTTAAGATTGTGATATGGCGTTTATCGAAATCAACGGCGCTAGGATCTTTTACGAAGTGTATGGGGAAGATCGAGCAGGACGCGCTCCCATCCTGCTGATCCACGGCTCGACCGTTGACGGGCGGACGGATTGGGCGGAGATCGCGCCCGCTCTGGCGACGCGTTATAAAGTTTGGGTTCCCGATTGCCGCGGACATGGAAAATCGAACAACCCGCGCAGGTCGTATTCGTTCGTGGAACTGGCAGACGACGCCGCGGCTTTCGTGCGCGCGTTGGGATACGAGCGCGCCCATGTGATCGGCCACAGCAATGGCGGGAATGTGGCGCTGGTGACGTTGATGGAACATCCCGATGTGATTCAGTCGTGTATTCCGCAGGCGGCGAATGCCTACATCACGCGTTATCTTGTGGAGCGTGAGCCGATGGTGTTCGACTCGGCGCGCGTGGAACGCGAAGCGCCCCAATGGCGGGATGAAATGATTCGATTGCATGAGGAGGTGAACGGTGCGGGTTACTGGCGCGACCTGCTCTGGCTGACGATGAAGGAGATCATCTCCGAGCCGAATTATTCGCCCGCGGAGTTGGCGCGCGTGGACAGGCCCGTCTTGGTCATCCAGGGCGCGCAGGATCCTGTCAACGCGCCCGACGAGCACGCGCAGTACATCGCGAACAACATTCCCAACGCCGAGTTATGGATTCCCGAAGGGACGGGACATAACGTGCATGTGGAGAGGCGCGAGGAGTGGGCGAGACGAGTGCTGGAATTTTTGGAAGGGAAGGGATGAAACATGAAATTATCCTGGGAGCCAATATCACTTGATTTGAAAACCACCTTCCGCGTGGCGCATGGGGCGAGCGACCAGCGGCATAACGTGCTGGTTTATCTCGATGACGGGGTGGGGGAGGCCGCGGCGGTGCCGTATTACGGTGAGACACAGGAGGGCATTATCGCGTATCTCGAGTCTGTGGCTGATTTGGGCGACGACCCGTTCGACCTGGACGCGGTCCTGTCGCGGCGGCCGGCGGGTTCACGCGCGGCGCGCTCCGCCCTTGACGAAGCCTTGCACGACTTGTGGGGCAAGCGCCTGGGCCAGCCCTTGTATCGTCTGTTCGGATTGAATCCGAATCATCTGCCGCTGACTTCGTTTACCATCGCGATGGACGAACCGTCCCTGATGGCGGAACGCGCCAGAGAGGGCAGATATCCCATCCTCAAGATCAAGTTGGGGAGCGAGCGCGATGAGGAGATCGTGGCCGCCATCCGCAGGGTCACGGATGCCAAACTGCGCGTGGACGCGAACGCGGGCTGGACGCGTGAGCAGGCGCTTCACATCATTCCTCGATTGGCGGAATACGATCTGGAATTCGTGGAACAGCCGCTTGCTGTGGATGACGTGGAAGGCTTTTTCTGGCTCAAGGAGAAACTGCGCGCACAGAAGGTGTCCACGCCCATCTTCGCGGACGAGACTGCCAGGACCTCGCACGATGTGGCCAAACTGGCGGGCGCGGTGGACGGGGTGGTGGTCAAGACGATGAAAAGCGAGGGGATTCGTGATGCGCTCAGGATGATCCACACGGCGCGGGCGCACGATATGCAGATCATGGTGAGTTGCATGGTCGAGTCGTCGGTGGGAGTCACGGCGGCCGCGCACCTCGCGCCCTTGTGCGATTACGCCGATCTGGACGGGCCGCTGCTGATCAGGAATGATCCGTATCGCGGCCTGACGTACGACGGGCCGCAGATGACGCTGCCCGACGGCCCCGGGCTGGGCGTGGCGAGGAAATAAACCGCCTGTAAAAATCCGACACTCGAACGATGAATGTCGAATTGCATACTTACGGGAATAGCCTGTACGATTGTAAGATTCCCTCAAAGGCCTGCCTGCTATCGGCAAGGGCCTTTTCGCGCCATTTCGATTCGGCAGGGAAATACAACTCTTGAAACTCGCGGCGGATCTTTTCTGCTGTTTTCTCGTCTTTTGCCCCATACCAGCGGAGCTGGCTCTCGAAGATCATTGTCCGCAGACTGCGGATGCGCGACAATAAAGAGTCTCCGTACGTGCCGAATTCAAACGCGCAGGCGAAAACGTGTTTATTCGGATATTGTTCGTTCCGTAGCTGGTAAAAGTATTCAGTCATATCGCCCTGGGTGGCGAAGAATTCCTTGTGGTCGCCCCGCAAGACCAATGGGTAGTTGAATTTTGCAGATAGTTCTGCTGAATGCAGTGGTTCGAGCGGGACCGCGGTGATGCTCATCAGGTAACGCGGGCCGTAGCCCGAGTGCATGTCGAGGTGAATGATGACCTGATAATCCTCCAACGCCTGGCGGAAGAGGTCCATCATCACCAGCGATCCCTCTTCGTGCTGCGATCCGCCGTAGTACATCGCTTTGGGTTCGGCGTATTGACCCAGCAAGGCAGCGTACATTAAAGCCGAGGCGCCCTGGATGATCAACGCCTTGAGTGTCCGCCATGTAAACGTGATTGTTTCGATGCCAAACGACCGAACGGGATACTCCGGTGCGAGCAGGCTTCTTAGGTTTAGAAAATATGGATTGTTGGAGGGGTCGAAGATGCCGTTATAGGTAAAGTTGCGGTTCAGGTCCACGCCGTTTTCATTGACCTTGCGGTTATATTTCATTCCCCATGGATTGATGGCATGAACAAGAAGCAAACCTGTGTTTTCGGGATTCAGGCGTGGGGCGAATTCGTCCATGAAGAGTTTCAACATAGCCGAGCCGACATAGCCTTCGATGCCATGTTCGGCGGTGGAGACGATGACGAGATTCTTTTTGAGGCGCGGTTCCGCCCACAGCCAGTCAATGCTGAGGTCGGGGAAGTTTTTTAATGGATGTGTTTCGAGGCGCGAGGAAGGCCATTTGACGCGGAGCAACTCAACGTCACGAAGGAAGCGTGCGCGGGAGGCCTCGTAGGAGTCGGGGAAGAGGGAGTCCATAATGTTGACGGTGGACGGTTGACCGTAGACCGAGGTGTTGTCCACCGTCCACGGTCAACGGTCTAAAACGGACCGAAGTTGATGGCAACCGCGATGCCCAGGAACGCGATGGTGGCGAGAATCACCCACAGCCAGAGTTTCGCCGTCCAGCGAATCCATTTGGGATAACTGACGACGGTCAGGCCGAGGCTGATGAGCAGGACGGGGTTGGTGGGATAGGCCAGGTTGGAGAAGCCGTCGCCGAAGATGTAGGCGAGCACGGCGGTCTGGCGGGTGACGCCGATCAGGTCCGCGAGGGGCAGGACGATGGGCATCATCAGGAAGGCTTTGGCGGAACCCGAGGCGATGAAGAACTCAATGCCGAGGGCGAGCGCGTAGACAACGAGCGCGGCGGGGAACGCGCCCAGTTTGGTGAACGGTTCCGCCGCGGCGTGCAGGATGGTGTCGGTGACGCCGCCGCTGTCAATGATGTAACGGATGCTGGCTGCCATGAGGATGAGCGGGACGGAGGGGGCGAGCCCACCCAGACCTTCGGCGAGGCCGCGCCAAACGGTTTTGCCGCCCGCCCCGGAGAGGAATCCCGCGCCCAGCCCGCCGACGAGAAAGAGGATGCCGACGATGGGAAGCGCGTAATCCGAAATGGCTGGGACGAACGGGCCCGCGAGCATGATGAGAAAGATGAAGATCAGGAATATGCCAAAGAAGTTCATGGCGCGGTTTTGTTTCGGGTCTTCCTCGACGAAGGCGGCGTCCATGCTTTTATACTTTTCGCGTTCGGCGTTGTCGTCACCGTGGACGAGGGAGGCCTGCGGGTCCTTGTCAATTTTGCGGGCGTAAGCCGAAAGGAACGCGCCGAAAATCAGGTAGATTACCACGAAGATGATGATGCGTAACCACGCGCCCGAAAAGAGGGGAAGTCCCGCGAGTTGTTGCGAGACGCCGAGTGTGTATGGATTGGTAATGGCCGCCGAGAAGCCCATGTTGGTGGCAAGGATGGACATGCCCAGGCCAACCAACGCGTCCCAGCCGAGGGAATAGGAGAGGGCGATCATCACAGGCACGAGCAGGACGACTTCCTCGAAGGTGCCGAGTGTCGCGCCGAGGAACATGAAGGCCAGTGAGACCATCCATAACAGCGCGTATTTGCGTCCGCTGAAACGGCGCACGATGCGGCCGATGAAGGCGCGCAAGGTACCCGTCTTGTCCATCACGGCAAACGCGCCGCCCGCGAAGAACAGCACCACGATGATGACGATGACCGTCAGTCCGCTTGAACTGCCAAGCACTTCAATGGGTGCGATGAACCAGCGCCAGATGGGATAGTCGGGATGTTCGGTGAATTGGAAAGAGGCAGGGTCAATCGTCTCGCGACCATCCACTGGTATGCGCGCGTACTGTCCCGCGGGCAGGACGAGGGTGAGAATCCCCGCGATCATCATCAGAATAAATAGAATCACCAGCGACTGGATGAATGCCCGCTGGCTGATTTGTGCGCCTGCTTTTTGTTCCATGGGAAGCTCCTGTGAGTTTTCTATGTCATTGCGAGGAGCGATAGCGACGAAGCAATCCTCCCGCGATGATGGGGGAGATTGCTTTGGGCGGGAGAGCGCCGCCCTCGCAATGACATGGTATTACTCAAACCATTTTTCGCCCAGCGGTGTCCATTCATCGGATTGGTCGGCGCGGTCTTTCCAGTTTTCTTTTCCGCTCCAGGATTCGATAACAATCGCGTACACGGAGGTGCGCGCCAGTTCCTTGTCGGTGATCTCGCGATACTCTTTTCCAGCAGTCATCGCAGGGAAGTATTTGTGGATCAGGCCATACAGCGCGGCGCGCTTTTCGATGGGGTCCTCCAAAATCCGCGCGGTACCGAAGACAATGACACTGCGATATTGCAACGAAAACTCGAGCGCGATGTTGGAGGGGAGCAATTTTCCCAGTTCGCTCGCCTCCAGACAGACCTTCGGATTGCTCTCGATATTCGAGCGAACCCGCCCCGCGAGATTCGAATGGAAGACGATCTGGTGATTCGCTTCATCGTACCAGAAAGTACTTGGGTTCAGGAACGGTTGTCCGTCCCGCGCCGTGGCGATGTGTCCGACTTTGGCCTGGCGCAGGAAGGCGCGAATCCAATCATCGTCCCGCGCGTATTCGGGCAGGCGTTGAAAGGCTGTTGGGGATTGCGCGGAGTAGTCTCGGGGCATGGATTATCCAAACAGGTTGGGGATGAGCACAGCGACGCCGATCAACAGCACGCCGGTCAGGGTGAGAAAAATCAAGGCGTTGTAACCCTGATTGATGTCGGCGATCATTTGTTTTGCGCGTTCGCCGATGGACGCCGGGCTGGCGGTGCGGGCGTATGTCATTTTGAAGTCCGCTCGCTGCGAAAAGCCCCCCACCACCGAGAAGACTCCCAACACGATGAGCGCGCCCCCACCGAGGAAAAACCCGTTGCTGTATTGCGTGGACGTGCGCCAGCCCAACAGCCAGCCGATTCCGCCCAGCAGGATGGACAGAATCAACGCGGCCAGCGCGATCATCCCTGCGAAGCGCAGGTAGAACACCGATTTCATTTCACGCCTCTTTTTTCTCGACGACGATGGTCGCCTCCGTGACGAGCGCGGCGATGGCCCCGATGGCCGCCCAGACGGGAAGCAGGATGGCGCCGACGACGCCGAGCGTGAGGGGAATCTCGATGAGCACGCGGCCTTCTTTATCCTTGATGATGATGCGGCGGATGTTGCCCTGATGGAGCAGTTCCTTGATCTTCGCCACCAGTTGTTCCCCGTCGACGCGAAACTCCTCGGTGCCGGTGTGATATTTGCTCATGGTTTCCTCTTGTCTTTCAGCAGTTGTCTGTAGATGAATAAGAACAGGAAAAACGCCAGCGCCCCCGAACCCACCGTAAATGCCCACAGGCATTTTGCGTAAGGAATGCCGAGTTGAAAAAAGTAGGCGCACGCGCCGAAGGTCAGCGCGCTCAACAGGGATACTTCCAGCACCGTATAAAAAGAAATGCTGGCCGCCTTGAATTTTTCAGGGAGTGTGTCGGCCCTCCAATGAAAAGCCTCGTCCAGCCCTTTTATGTTCTTGCTGTAATATCTCTTGACCTGGTTCATGGCGATGGCCGCGTCGTACCAGGCCAGACGCAGGCGCGCCAGTTGCGCGATGGTCAGACATCCAAGAATTGTAAGGACAAGAAACAATCCCGCCAGCACGCGGTACAACGTGAGCGGGACCTCCTCGAGCGTGCTCAGTTCCTGCGCGCCGAAGATGGCGGCCACCAGCGATCCCACCGAGACCAAAAAGAAGGAAGCAGCCTTACTTCGATCCTCGTTGGCCTGGAAGGCGCTGTTGGCGATGTAATCGAACTCGGCTTTCAGGATTTCATCGGGATCGAGGGGCGATTTCTCTTTGGGCATGGCCCGATTATAACCCGCGCCACGGACGGGTCGTCCGCCTCATTCTGGACCCCGGGCCCGCGCCATCCTCCTTTTGGCGGGCGCGCCCATGATGAGGTAGGCCAGTGCCAGCAGGATGCCCAACCCTAAACAGCCAATCCATAAAACAGACGCGCCCAGCTTTTCATAAATCCATCCGCCCAGCAGAGGGCCGATGAAGAACGAGAGTCCCCAGGCCGAGCCAAAGATGCCCTGATACAGCCCGCGCAATTCGACGGGGGAGAGGTCCGCGATGATGGCCGGGGCAACGGCGGTGCCCATGATCTCTCCCAGAGTCCAGATGACGATGCCGACAGCGAAGAGCGACAGATTATCTGCAATCACGTTGAAGCCGAACCCGTAGGCGAGCAGTAGCGCTGCGATGGCGATGGTCTCGAAGCGCGGCCAGGGGGCGGCCGCGTTGCTGACCGGGATGGTCACCAGCACGATGAGAATGCCGTTGATGGCAATGACCGCGCCGTAGAGGCTTGGGCCGAGTCCGTGCGACTGCATGTCCAGCGGCAGGGTGACATTGCTTTGCATGTAAACCATGCCAAAGAACAGCGCCAGAAAGGAGAACCACAGCAGAAGCGGTTCGCGCTTGAGTTGAGTCATGCGCTCGCCGAGGCTGGCATGCGCGGCGTGTTCGGCTGCGGCGGGACGCGTCTCGCGCAGGCCGAAGAGCACGATCAGGCCGAAGATGAGGGTGGTCAACGCGTCGCCGATGAACAGGTACAGGTAGTTG
>DAOTXP010000065.1:0-29678 GCA_034435275.1 Anaerolineales bacterium
GCCCCAACAAAGTGAGGGGAAGAATCGAACTAGGCGGCAGAGGGAACACCTGATGGCGCCTCGGTCAATTCCGTCGCGGGATGGACGCGGTGCAGGATGAGATAACCCAGCACGGAAAGCGTCCCGACGATGCCGCACGCGTACCACAGCCAGTTTGAGTCGACGTTGTCAATGATCTGGCCTGCCAGCAGGGGACCGACGGCAAAGGGTACGCCCCAGGCCAGGATGCCAAAGACCGCGCTATATCGTCCGCGCATTTGCTCGGGGGCGAAACTGACGACCAGCGCCTGTCCGACAGGCGCCACCAGCATCTCTCCGATGGTGATAACCACCATGGCCATGACGAACATGCCGTAATTGCCGACGAAACCATACATAGCAAAGCCGATGGCATAAAGGGCCGTGCCCGCAGCCATTACCAGCATCGGCGGCAACTTCTCGATGCGCCGCGTGATCCAGAACTGGAAAAGCACGACCATGGCGGCGTTGATGCTGAGGATATAGGCATACCCGTCTTCGGGAATTCCGTAATTGTCGCGCAGGAAGACGCCCAGCGTGGTATTCATGTTCATGTAGACCAGACCCGAAAGCATGCTGGCGACGATGAAGAGCATGAAGACCGCATCGCGCATCACGCGCCCGTAGCCGATGAATGTCTGGCCGAAGGTCTCGGGTTCCTCGTGAGGATGAGGCGCGGGCTTGGTCTCGGGGATGTTGAAGTAGACGATGGTGGCCGAGACGATGCTGATGACTGCGTCCATCAGGAACAGGGCGGTGTATGAACGCGCCGCCACCAGTCCGCCAATGATCGGCCCGAAGACGACGGCCAGGTTGAAGGTCACGCGGAGGATGCCGAAGCCTTGGGCGCGTTTTTCTTCGGGCAGGATGTCTGCCATGATGGCCTGTTGAGCGGGGCCGCCCACGTCTGTGAAGAGGCCTGAGACGACGCCGATGATATAGAAGCCCTCGAGCGAGTCCACCAGGCCCATGGCGGCAGTGCTCAACGAAGAGGCAACCAGGCTGAAGATGATCATCTTTCGGCGACCGAAGCGGTCGGTCAACGCGCCGCCCATGAAGCTCCCGATGAAACTGGTGATCGAGAAGATGAGGAACAGCCAGCCGACTTCGCTCATCCCGACGTTGAAGCGTTTGGTGATGTATAGCGCGAAGAATGGGAACAACATCGAGCCGCCGAGACGGTCAATGAATGTCGTGATCACGATGATCTTGAAGGTTCGAGGAAATTCGTTTGAGATCGTCTTTAGTTTTTCAAATTGGTTTCTCATTTATTCTCGCAGTCGCAGGTCGGATTGAAAACCGACCTTCCTGGTAGCCGCTTATCGCGCAAAGCTCCTGTTTGATGTTGGCGGGCACTGGACCACAGGGATCTCGTATCGTCGGCGCAGCTGCTTGCCGGTGGCAATCATCCAGTTGGCGAGATCGTTCATTCTGTATGCGGTCCAGCTGGGGCGATAAGTCGTCGCCCTGCGCGCCTCTTCCTCCAGGCGGATGCGCTGCATTTCGCGCTGAATTCGCTGTCGTTGGTATTCGGCCATAAATTCTGTATGCCAGTTGTTCATGTCGTCCTCCGTCGGTCAACTTACGAACGGCCCAGTAAGAAGGCAGAGACAGCCTTCAGAGTTTTTTCAATACGGTCACGGTTCAGTGCGTATACTTTGGCGCCACCGATCCTCCTTTCCTGCAAATATCCAGTTGCGGCAAGTTGAGTCAGGTAACGTGAGACGCTGGGCTGACTCAGGCCTGTGGTTTCGATAATGTCTTGAGCGCGCGATTCGCCCTTCTCGATAATGATCTGCAGAATATGCAGGCGGGTGTCGTCGGCCAGGGCCGCGAGGCGGGCGACTATGTCCGCGCGGTCAAGATCGGGAATGCGGACGGTCGCATTTTCGGGTTGGCGCGCGCCAAATAATACAGCGATGCTGTTGTTGCCGGTAGGCATCTTCGTGACGTATGGCCCGAGGTGCGCGCTGGGAATGAAGGTGATTTGCTCTGCCTTCTCGAGCATATCTTTCCAGTGCATTTCTTCCAGGTCTTGGCCGGTGACGAAACGGATGGCCCCCATTCGGTCCATGCCCGAAAAATCCACTTCCTGAAATGCGTGCACAGATTCAGATACCATGGGCAACACCCGCTTCCATTCGACAGCCAGGTGGTTATCCCAGAACCAGCGCAGATGATCCACCAGTAATTTCTTCATGGCGGGCGGATCCATGACATATTGATAGGCTTCCGTTTCCAATTCTCTGTTGACGCGGCCCTCGCCGAAGCGGCTTACTAGGAAGTCAACGTAGGTTTCAGAAGATGCAAGAACGGATTTCCAATCCACCGCCATGTCGGAGGTGGTCCCGACGAGTGCATAGGCCTTCAACAGCTTATCTTTCAGGGCGGGGGGTTCAGATCGCGAAAGATCGTTCAAATATTCTTCAAAGGACGTCCATTCACCTTGTGGCGCGATCACGTAATAAAATCCGATGGTGACCAGTTCATGCCGGAACAATTCGTCCGGCGACAGGCGGGAACGGGTTTGCGCCACCCAATCAGACAAGCCCGGCATGTCGTAATCTTTGATGAGCAGGATCATGCTTGCTAAAGCGTTTCGAGCCGGGTCCAGAGAGAAGCGGATGGTTTCGACCTTCGGCCTTTCGAGACTGAGAGCAAGTGGGGACATAAGGCTTACTCCTGCATTCTTTTATTCATAATATTGAATAATGTGCATATTTTAAATGAAATCTACATTTTGTCAAGAGGGACAAAAAAACTCCCTGCGCTTTGGCAGGGAGCAGAAGGCGATTCTTTTGGGACTACGGGCCGGGGGTGTTTTCGATGGCAATTCCCACCCAGGTGAAGACGCGTTTCTCGCTCGTTGCGCCGGCCGGGGCCCAGATTGGCTGACCTTGCTCGTCGGTCCCGGTCTGGCGGACCGGGGTGACCCACCAGCGCATGACGTGGGCGATATTGTCATTCGGGCGGAAGGAGGCGGGGATGATGTATTTGGTATCCGTGACGTAATCGGTGATGCGGCGTCCCTGGCCTTCGGTCACATCCTCGACGATCACCTGATATGCCTCGTTATCGCGCAATGTGCCAAGGGAAGCCCATTGCAAAGTGACCACATCATTCGCGAGGGTGAAGGCCGCACCGTCGGCGGGCAGAAGCAGGTTGGGCGCCGGGTAGGGAGGCGGGACCGTGGCTGTGGCGGTTGGCTGGCCTTCCGGCGTGGCGCGCATGCACAACGGAATCAACAGGCTCTGTCCAAGGAATACGTTGTCGGTCGAAAGATTGTTGAACGTCTTGATGGCCGACATCGGCACGGCATAGTTTTGGGAAATGCTGGAGAGGGTATCGTTGGCCTGCACTGTGTACGCGACCGTTTCGCAGGCTTGCTGGGTTGCGGCTTCGGGCGGCAGTGTGCCGGTCGGCAGAGGCGCGGGCGTGGGAGTCGGATAGGGAATCTTGAGCACTTGTCCCGGCGTGAGCGGGCAGGTCGAAGACAGATTGTTCAGGATGATGATACTCTGTACTGACACGCCGAAGGTGAACGCGATCCCGCCGCAGGTGTCGCCGGACGCGACCGTGTAGTCGAAAGGCGGAATGGGCGTTGGCGTCGGAATAGGCGTGGAGGTGGGGATTTCTGTCGCCGTGGGAGTAATGGTTGGCGTCGCGGTTGAAGTGGCTTCTGGGGTCGGCTCCACCACGCGTCCGCCCGCGGAAAGACCGAAGTAGACAACGACCGCGCCGATCACTAGGAAAAGTGCAAGAAAGCCCAACGCAGCCGGCAGGCTGAGGGTGATTTGAGGCATACGGCTGGCCTCCAGCGAGGCCAGCGCAATCTTTTCTGGGCGCGCCTTTTTGGCAGGTTCGACCGGTTTGGCGGTTAATTCCGTCCCACAAACGAGACAGCGCGTGGCATTCTCGCTCAGACGGGTTCCGCAAGTCGGACAGATTTTCGTCTTTTTGCTTTCGGTTTCGGGGCTCATACGGGCGGAGATTATACCATCGAACAGATTCGCGGGTTTTCAGGCGCTTTAGAGACGGACAAGAACATGGGAATGAGCGGCCCGCTCACTCTTTTCCGTCTTCAGCGTGTGGCTTAGCCGGCAGGGTGGTGACCAGCACTTTATCCACGCGGCGGTCGTCCATGTCCATGACCTCGAAGCGCAGGTTGCTCCACTCGAAGTAATCGCCCGCCTTCGGTAATCGGCTCAGTGACAGCATGATGAAACCGCTCAGGGTTTCGTACTCCGCCTCGTGAGGCAGGGACTTGAAGTTGAAGATTTCCTTGAAGTCATCCACAGGGAGCATCCCGTCCAACAGCCAGGAGCCATCCTGTCTTTGCGTTGCCTGCGGCTCTGGCTCGAAGTCTCCCACGATTTCCTCGATGACATCGTTTAAGGTTAGCAGGCCTTGCAAGGCGCCGAACTCATCAATCACCAGGAGTAGTTTTCGGTTTTGCTCTTTGAGCATCTGCAAAGCCTGGGAGGCGAACATCGATTCTGGAACGTAGAGCGCTGGTCGCAGCATGTCCTTCAAATTAAAATCTTTGCCCGCCAGAGAGGGGACAAGCAGGTCGCTGGTCTTCACAATTCCCAGAATACGATCCAGCCCACCCTCGCAGACCGGGTACCGTGAAAACCCATGCTCGGCCACTTTCGCGCGAATCGCCTCAACGGAATCGTTGATATCCAGCCAGACGATCTCGGTGCGCGGGGTCATGAGCGAGTACACGCGCGAATCGCTCAGACTGAACACACCTTCGACCATATCCTGTTCCGCCTCTTCAAAGACCCCCGCACGAGTGCCTTGATCGAGCAATACTTGAAGCTCTTCCTCCGTGATGGGCGGTTCATCCGAGGCTTTGACTCCGATCAACCGCAGGATCAGATCGGTGGCACCGCTCATGATCCGGACAAGGGGCGAGAACGCCTTCGACAGAAATAACATCGGCCCGGCGACGACGCGCGCAATCCGCTCCGGGCTGTGTAATCCAAGCCGCTTGGGGACTAGTTCGCCCAGCCAGATGGTCAAGATCGTGATGATTACAACGACGATCCCCAATGCAAGCGACTCGCTGTAAGGCGTCAGGGCGGGGATTTTCGCAAGCTCAACCGCCAGCAATTCGGCCAGCGTCGCACCGCCGAAAGCGCCTGCCAGCACCGAGATCAGGGTGATCCCAATTTGAACTGTCGAGAGAAAGATGTTTGGGGTTTTCAACAAATCCAGGGCCGTGCGCGAGGGGCGATCTCCTTCATTGACCTGCTGTTCCAGCCGCGCCTTGCGTGACGCCACCAGCGCCGCCTCAGACATGGCCAGCACCCCGTTGACCAGAATCAACAGTGCGATAACCAGTATTTCGTTCCAGGAACTCATGGATTGCCTTCCTGAAGAGCCGATGTGCTCGTCAGACTAATTGTACGCGATAATCGCGTCTCTGCCGCATGATTCACACTATGACAATCCCTTTGCCTTCGCGCACCTCCCCGATGATCCACATCGGCTGTTCCGATTCCTGTGCGCGTATTTGAAATGCTCCCAGTTTTTTCTCCGGGACGCCCAGCAACAGTCCGCCGCTGGTCTGTGGATCGAAGAGCAGCATTTCCTCCGGCTCGCTCAATGCTTTTGTAAATTTCACATTTGCCTTATAGTAATGCTGATTATCGAACGCGCCGCCGGGAAACGCGCCTAACTCGGCGTATTTGCGGGCAAAGGGAACGAACGGGGTTTGCGCGTAGTCAAGATGAAGAGCGACTCCCGATGCCGCGGCCATTTCGAAGGCGTGGCCGAGCAGGCTGAACCCGGTCACATCCGTCCCGCCGCGCAGACCGAATTCCACGGCCAGCTCACCGGCGGTTTTGTTCAGACGCGTCATCCACTGCACAATCTCGCGCACGTCCGCCTCATTGGCCTGGCCGCGTTTTAACGCGGTAGTGGTCACGCCAAAGCCCAGAGGCTTGGTCAACACCAGCGCGTCGCCGGGACGCAGGCCGCCCTTGGTCAGCATCTGGCGCGGGTCGAGGAAACCGATCACGACCAGGCCGTATTTCGGTTCCTGATCCTGCACGGTGTGTCCGCCCGCGATGACCACGCCGGCGCGGCGCGCCGTTTCCGCACCGCCGCGCAGGATGTCGGCGGAGACCTCGGCCGGCAGGTCTGGAGGCAGGGCGGCGATGTTCAGCGCCAGGAACGGCTTCCCGCCCATGGCGTACACGTCCGACAGGCTGTTGGCCGCCGCGATCGCGCCATAGTCGTATGGTTCGTCCACAACCGGGGTGAAGAAATCTGTCGTGATCACGAGCGCCCGCGATTCGTCCAGCCGCCAGACCGCCGCGTCGTCGGGACCTTCGAGTCCCACCAGCAGGTCGGGATAGTCCGCCGGGTCGAACAGGTTTTGAAGTGGACGCAGCACCTGCGTCAGCGTTTCCGCATTAAGTTTGGACGCTCAACCAGCGCACTTCGAGAGGGTGGTCAGGCGGATCTCCCGACCCGACCTTGGAATGGGCATGAAACTCCTTTTCAGATTGGTTATGGCGTTGTTGTCGGCAGAGGCAGAATGAATTGATTCCCTGTCGGAATAAAGATGGTCTGCACGCCGGGCGCCAGTTTGTTGATGTACAGGTATGAGAGCAGGCTTGGGTTGTTCGTCAGCGCCTGGGCGATGAGTTGCAGGGCTTTGGCCTCGGCTTCGGCCTCGATCAAGCGCGCCTGCGCCGCGCCCTCGGCGGCGATCACGGCCGCGTCGGCCTGACCCTGCGCCACCTGGCGGGCCTGTTCGGCTTCCTGCCGCTTCTGCTCAACAACGAACTTGGCCTGCTGGGCCTGTTGTTCGGCGATCTGTTTCTGCTCCACGGCCGCCGCATACTCGTCGCTAAAGCGGATGTTGCGAAGCAGGAAATCGGTCAGGAGCAGATTGTTGGCAGCAAACCCTTCTCTAATTTGATCGGTGATGTACTGTTCCATTTCGGCGCGCTTGGTGCTAACTACTTCCTCGACTCCATACTGCGATACAGCGTCACGAATAGCCTCGCGCGTAACTGGCCGCACGACATTATCCTGGTAACGATTCTGCCAGTTGATGTGCAACCCTACCAGGTTGGCGGGGTCAACCGAATAGATCACCGAAGCGTCAACGAAAACTTGCTGTCCGTCTTTCGTGCGGGCCTGAATCGAATCGTCACCCACGGCCTGACCCTCGGTGGGCGTCGAAGACATGGTATACGTCTGCCGCGCAATGGAATACGTCCGCACACTTTCGACGAACGGCACCACCCAGTGCAGGCCCGGGCCGAGCGGCTCTGAGCGATACCCCTTGGGCTGAAGCGCCGAAATGACTATTCCATATTGGTCCGCCTGCAGAAAGATCAGCCCAGCGCCGACCGTCGTGAGCACAATTGCCAGAATCAATGTCACGATCAACGCGCTGGTCAACCCGCCCACCGGCTGTCGGCGGCTGGAGCGCATGATGATTGCGATCAACACGCCGCCGAACACCAGCCAGCCAAACGTCGAAAATACCTGAATCACACTTGCGATATTCATTTCTGCCTCCTTGAGTTTCAGTAATTATAATCGAGTGGCGCAGGGGTCTCACATGCGCTACACTTGGGGCGTGGACACCGGGCGTTTGTTTGAACGATATTTGGATGACTCCCGCGCCGCCGGGCGGATCGCCTGTGACCCGCGCCTGGTCCCCGCACCCGGGCAATACCTTCTCGCCCATGCCCTCGCTTCAGACTCGCCCCTGCCTGTTCCCGTTTTCTCAGGCGGCGCGGCAACCGGCGGTTTCCTTGCCGCGCCGCCACTGCCCGCCGCATGGACTCCGGGCACGTCCCTGCTCCTGCGCGGCCCTTTCGGGCGCGGCTTCAGCCTGCCTGCCTCCGCGCGGCACGTTGCTCTCGCCGCGCTTGATTCAAGCCCTTCATGCCTGCTTGGATTGATTCCTCCAGCGCTGACACAGGGAGCCTCGGTTGTGCTGGTGTGCGATTCTCCTCCTGAAGACCTGCCGCTTTCTGTTGAGGCTCAACCGAGAGTATCCCTCGCGGATATTCTTGCCTGGGCCGACTACCTCGCCATTGACGTTGCGCGCGATTCGGCGGGCGATTTGCGGGATATGCTTGGGCGGAATCCGAAGCATCCAAACGCGGGACAGGCCCTCGTCCATGCGCCGACGCCGTGCGGTGGGATCGCCGAATGCGGAGCCTGCGCGGTCCATTTGTCACGCGGCTGGAAAATGGCTTGCCGGGACGGCCCTGTGTTCGATCTCGATGACTTGAAATAAAAAAATCCCTTCCAGCCGCTGGAAGGGATTTGTATTAGACGCAGGCTAATACCAGATGCGGAACGATGTGGTCGTTGCCCCGTTCAAGCCGTCTTTCGTTGCGCTGATTTCGATGGTGACCAGCACACCGTAGGGCTGGTCTGCGAACGAAAGCGGGACGGTGCCGACGCCCTTGCCATTGGTGGTAAATGGGATGTCGCTGACCTGACCGGATGGCCACTGCACCCGCGCATTCCCTTGCGCCTCCGAGACCGGCTGGAGGGTCTGGTCTTGCACCACCACGAAGATCAACTGCTGATCGTTCGCCAATGTGACCGCCTTCCACACGAAAGCGCGCGTTTGGAGCGATAGGACGGTCGGGCCAACCACATTGCCGCCGGGCGGAACCGGCTTGAGCAGGTCGGGATTCTCGCCCAACTTGTCGAAGTACAGCCTGCCTGAATCGGTCAGGCCGACGCGCTGGCCCTCGGCTTGCCAAGGCTGCCACTCGAAACGCACCTTCTCGAAATATTGGACGATCAGCCCGTCGTGGAATTCAAAGGGCGAGATGGGATAACCGAACTGAGCCGCGCCTCCGTACTTGTTGAAGAAGTCGCGAAAGGCATAGCAAACCGCAAAGCCGGTTTGCGCGTACAGGTCGCAGGCCAAAGGATCGTTGATGTTCAGCTGTCCGGCCGGAACATAAGTTTCCCTGCCGACGTTGGTGAGCACCACGCGCTGACCGGCCGGCAGGGCGGGGTTCCATTCGAAGCGCGCCCGCTGGAAGTATTGAACTGTGAGTCCATCCTTGTTTGTGTATTGTTCGGTGATCGGATAGCCGAATAGCAGGGTCGGGTCTGAGGCGCCGAGATAAAACTGAAGGAAATCCCCTTGCACATTATGGCCGGTTTCGGCAAAGAATTGACTGTCCGTGGATTGTGCATCCGCCGGTAGCCAATGTCCCAGCAGAAGGAACAATCCCAGAAATAACCCCGGTAACCAGCGCGCTTTCATGAGTCTCATTATACTCATAATTTAGTGAAGCGACATTACAGAGCGCTAACCGCCTTGTTTCAGCAAGGCCTCGACGATTCGCCCGGCGGCCTGCCCATCGCCGTAGGGATTGACGGCTTTGGCCATGGCCGCGTGGGCAGAGGCGTCGTCCAGCAGGCGGTTCGCTTCGCGGACGATGTGCCCGGTCGCGGTTCCGACCAGTTTCAGCGCCCCCGCCTCGACGCCCTCCGGGCGCTCGGTCACCTCGCGCAGGACGAGCACCGGCACACCGAAGGCGGGAGCCTCCTCCTGGATGCCGCCGGAATCGGTCAGGATCAGCGCGGCACGTTTCATCAAATGGACGAGAGGCAGGTAATCCAGTGGAGGGAGTAAAGTAATGTTGGCGGCGTTTCCCAGAAGCCGGTACACAGGCTCCTGTACGTTTGGGTTGAGATGTACCGGGTAGACGATCTCCACGTCGCCGCGGCCGGCCAAAGTCAGGAGCGCGGCGCAGATGTCTTCGATGGGTTTTCCGAAATTTTCGCGTCGATGTGCCGTGACGAGCACGAGTCGTTTTTGTCCGATCTTGTCCAGTAACCGACGTACTTCCCGCGGCTCGGGCTGCGCGGCGACCACGCGCAGGGCGTCAATGACCGGGTTGCCGGTCACCGCGATGGATTTGTCGTCCACGCCCTCGCGGAGCAGGTTTTGCCGTGCCCATTCGGTGGGCGCGAAATGCAGATCCGCGGCGACGCCGGCCACGCGGCGGTTGATCTCTTCGGGAAAGGGCTGCCATTTGTCGTGCGTGCGCAGTCCTGCCTCCACATGGCCGACGCGGATGCGGCGATAGTAGGCCAGCAGAGCGGTGATGGCCACGGTGGTGGTATCGCCCTGCACGAGCACCCAGTCGGGCTGAAAATCGGCAAGAACGGGATCGAGCCCGGTGAAGATGGCCGCGCTCAACTCGGCCAGCGACTGGTCTTCGCGCATCAGGTCGAGGTCGTAGTCGGGCTTGATCTGGAACAGGTCGAGTACCTGATCCAGCATTTGCCGGTGCTGGGCGGTGACGCAGACGCGCGAATCCACGCCGGGCGTGTGGCGGAGCGCCTGCACCACCGGGGCCATTTTGACGGCTTCGGGCCGCGTGCCGAAAACAGAAAGGAGTTTCAATTTAAAGATTTATGATTGACGATTTTCGATGGGTGGTTTGTTGTTTCCGAGGCGGGCGATTTTGAAGCCTGCGTTTTGCCAGGCCGAGGCATCCAAACCGTTGATCATGTCCACGACGAGACGGGCAGGGGTGAGTTCCGCGACGCGGACGGGATTCAGCGTGCAGAATTGGGTGTGACCGACCAGCAACACAATGGCATCTGCTCCATTCAGTGCGGATTCGAGGCTGGGCGCGAGCGTCAGGCCGGGCATATCGGCGTCGGGCTTGAACGGCTCGTAGCAGACAACGCTCGCGCCTCCTTTTTGGAGCAGGTGAGCCACTTCGGCGGCGGGACTCTCGCGCAGGTCGTCCACATTGGGTTTGAAGGCCAGGCCGAGCGCGGCAATCTTCTTTCCTTTCAATGCGCCAAACGCCTTCTTGACAATTTCCATTGCGTAATGCGGTTGTTCGTCATTGACTTTGCGCGCCGTGTAAATGAGACTGCTCAGGTCCGGCGCGCGCTCGACAAAGAACCACGGATCCACGCTGATGCAGTGCCCGCCCACACCCGTCCCCGGCGAGAGGATCTTCACGCGCGGATGGCGGTTGGCGAGACGGATGGCTTCCCACACGTCCACGCCAAAACGTTCGGCGAGGCGCGAAAATTCATTGGCGATGGCGATGTTGATGTCGCGGTAAGTATTCTCCATCAATTTGACCATTTCCGCGGTGGTGGCATCGGTTTCGACGATGTCTCCTTTGACGAAGAGCGCGTACAGATCGCGCCCGGCGCGGGCGGACTCGGGCGTGACTCCCCCGATGACGCGGTCGTTCTCGATCAGTTCCTTCATGATCTGCCCGGGCAGGACGCGTTCGGGTGAGTAAACGAGGTGGAAGTCCACGCCCGCTTTCAGTCCAGATTTTTCCAGGATCGGTCTGACCAGGTCAACCGTCGTGCGCGGCGGCGAGGTGGATTCGAGCACGACCAGGTTGCCCTTTCGCAGAAAAGGCAGAATGGCTTCAGTGGCCGAGACGACGGCGCGCATGTCGGCTTTTTTGTAGGTCATGCCATCGTATTCGCCCGTCTCGTTTTCGTAGAACGGGGTCGGGACGGCGATCAGGAAGGCGTCGGATTCGGCGGGTTGGGCGGCGACGGTCAGTCGTCCCGATTGAAGCGCCGTATCCACCACCTCGCGCAGGCCGGGCTCGTGGATGTGCAGTCCTCCATTGCGCAGGGTTTCGAGAATGCGATGGTTGACGTCCACACCGAGGACTTGCAGGCCGTTCGCGGCGAAGGTACTGGCGGTGGGCAGGCCGATGTAGCCCAGGCCGAGGACGCAGATTTTCCGAAAATTCACTTTGACTCCTGTGGGAGGGGATTCCAATGGCGTGCCTATTATAAACCGCTCGGCGCGAAATCTTTTACGCAACTTTAACAGGGGGGAGGCCGTAGATTGAATCAGGCACAGTGTTCTTGTTGTATAATGGATAAGGAGTATCCCCATGGATATTTTGCTCGATCCCAATCTGGCGTACTTGCTTTTGCTCGCGGGCACTTTGCTGGGCCTGCTGGCGCTGGTCACGCCGGGTACGGGGGCGCTGGAAATCGGCGCGCTGTTTGGGCTGGTGCTGGCGGGCTATGCTGTCACCCAAAATTCATTCAACTGGTGGGCGCTGGTCATCCTCGTGGTGAGTATTGTGCCGTTTTTTTACGCCATCCGCGGACCGCGGCGCGAGTGGTTCCTGGGGCTTTCCATTCTGGGACTGGTCGTCGGTTCCGTCTTCCTGTTCCGCAGCGACGGAGGCGGCCCGGCTGTCAACTGGATGCTGGCGCTGGCGGCCTCCGCCTTCTACGCGGGATTTCTCTGGATCGCCATCCGCAAGGCGATGCAGGCGCACCTGGCCCGCCCGGCCCACGACCTGGAGACGTTGATTGGGCAGGTGGGCGAAGCCAAGACGCGCGTCCACGAGGAGGGATCGGTGCAGGTGGCCGGGGAGTTGTGGAGCGCGCGCAGTAAGAATCCAATTGGGGCGGGCAGGCAGGTCAGGGTCACGGGCAGAGACGGGTTCGTCCTCGAGGTCGAGGCGGAATTCGGGAAATCATCAAATCCATGAACATAGATATAAAGGAGTCGCTATGGACGTAGGTATTCTGTCGGCATTGTGTATCTTCGGCGCGGTGGTGCTGGGGCTGTTCGCTTTTCTATCGAACGCCATCCGCATCGTGCCCGAGTATCAGCGGCTGGTGGTCTTTCGCCTTGGCCGCTGTATCGGCACCAAAGGCCCCGGCCTGATCCTGCTCATCCCGGTCGTGGACCGCGCCGTGAAAGTGGACCTGCGCGAGCAAGTGCGCGAGATTCCCCACCAGACCTCGATCACGAAGGACAACGCGCCCATCTCGATTGACTTCCTGTGGTATTACAAAGTGCTCGATCCGGCCGAGTCGGTCTTGCAGGTGGGCAACTTCGAAGTAGCCGCGCAAGGCATGGCCACGACCACCCTGCGCGCCGTCATCGGCGGCATCCCGCTGGACGACGTGCTCTCGGAGCGCGAGCACATCAATACCATGCTACGCACCCGCCTCGACGAAGTGACCGAACGCTGGGGCGTGAAAGTGACCAACGTGGAGATCCGTGAGATCATCCCGCCGCGCGAAGTGCAGGAGGCGATGAACCGCCAGATGTCGGCCGAGCGCGTGCGCCGCGCCGTGGTGACCGAGTCGACCGGTACGCGCGAGGCCGCGGTCAACGTGGCAGAAGGCGAGAAGCAGGCCGCCATCCTGCGCGCCGAAGGCCAGAAGCAATCGGCCATCCTGCAGGCGGAAGGCGAAAAACTGGCCCAGCAGTTGCGCGCCGAAGGTTTCTCGGTGGCGCTGGAGAAGATCTTCGCGGCCGCCAAGTCCATTGACCAGAAGACCATGACCCTGCAATACTTCGAGACGCTCAAGTCGCTTGGCGCCAGCCCGTCCACCAAGTACATCTTCCCGATGGAATTCACCAGCCTGCTCGAGAACTTCCTCGCGGGCAAGGGCAAGTAAATCGTAAGTGCGCAATTCGTAATACAATAAGGGTCTCTCGTGAAGACGGGAGTCCCTTTTGTTTTTATGGAAATTCTTTCCGCCTCCCTGCTCGACCTGGGCGCACTCCAAAAACTGGAACGCGCCTGCTTCGACCACGACGCCTGGCCCCTGCTCGACTTGATGGCTGTGTTGACTTTCCCGGATGTGATCCGCCTCAAGGCCGTCGTGGACGGGCGCATGGTCGGATTCGTGGCAGGCGACCCGCGCCGCTCGAAGGGCTTTTCATGGATCGCCACCCTCGCGGTCCTGCCCGAGTTCCGCCGCCGCGGAATCGCCCGCGGGATGCTGCGCGCCTGCGAGACGAAACTCCTCACGCCGCGCATCCGCCTGTGCGTCCGTCTCGAAAACGAAGCCGCCATCCACCTGTACGAACAGGAAGGCTATCAGCGAATTGACATCTGGCATGCGTATTATAAGGACGGCGGCGACGCGCTCGTGATGGAGAAAGCCAATGGAAATGTCGGCCGCGAAGACGAGAGTCCGAAACCCCGCCTTGCGCTATAATATGCCTCCATGCCGCATACACTTCCGCCGCCGGTCTGGGTGGCGACGCCCGAATCCTTTGCGGCCCTCGTGGCCGATCTCTCGAAGCAAACGCGCATCGCGGTGGATACCGAGTCCAATTCCCTGCATGCCTATCGCGAGCAGGTCTGCCTGATCCAGTTTTCCACCGAGACCGATTACCTCGTTGACCCATTCGCCCTCTCGGACCTCAGTCCGCTGGCCCCCATTTTCGCCAATCCAAAAATCGAAAAGGTCTTTCACGCTGCGGAATACGATCTGATCTGTCTGTACCGCGACTTTGGCTTTACCTTCGCCAGTCTCTTCGACACCATGCAGGCCGCCAGAATTTTGGGTCGTGACAAGGTGGGACTGGAAGGCGTGCTGGCCGAATATTTCGGGGTGGCGGTCAACAAGAAATTCCAGAAGGCCGACTGGGGTGCGCGCCCCCTCACCCCCGAGCAGATCAACTATGCCCGTTTTGACACGCACTATCTCATCCGTCTGCGCGACATGTTGCAGGCCGATCTCGAAGCCGCCGGCCGCTGGGAGTTGGCGCGCGAAGATTTCCGCCGCGCCTGCTGGGTGGATCAACAGGCCCCTTCGCGCAATAATCCTGCCTGGGAACGGCTGTCCCGCCGGCGCGACCTTTCGTCGCGCGAATTGACCGTCTTGTGCGAACTCTGTGAAGCCCGCGAAAACATCGCCGAGCGGCTCGACCGTCCGCCCTTCAAGGTGATGGACGACGATGTGCTCATCGCCATCGCGCGCGGCGCGCCGTCCACGCGGGAGGAACTGCTGGGACTGGGCCTGTCGGAGCGGCAAGTGGGACGCTGGTCGGCTGAGATGCTGGCCGCTGTGGCGCGGGGCGTGAATGCGCCTCCGGTGCGGCGGCCCAGACTCGAGCGTCCGGACGACGCGGTGCTCGTCCGCCTCGAAAAACTCAAGTCGTGGCGTAAAAAGGTCGCGCAGAAAATGGGCGTTGAATCGGATATCGTTCTTCCGCGCCCGTTCCTGTTTTCCCTGGCCGAGCGCGGCCCGCGCGAATTGAAGTCCGTCATGGCAGCGTCTCCCTGGCGGCTCGAGCAATTCGGTCCGCAGATTTTAGATATCTTGGGAGGCTGAGATGCGTATCCACTTCCACGGCGCGGCGCGCACAGTGACGGGGTCCCAGCATCTGCTGGAGATCAACGGGGCCCGCCTCCTGCTGGAATGCGGCTTGTTCCAGGGTCGAAGGGCAGACACCTATGCCCGCAACCTACACTTTCCCTTCGAGCCGCGCTCGGTGGATGCGGTCGTTCTCTCACACGCGCACATTGACCATTCGGGCAACCTGCCCAACCTGGTGAAACAGGGATACGAGGGGCCGATCTACGTCACGCCTGCCACGCGTCAACTGACGGCGGTGATGCTGCGCGACTCGGGCCACATCCAGGAATCGGACGCGGAGTTCGTCAACCGCAAGCGCGCCGCACGCGGTGAGGAACCGATCGAGCCGCTGTACACGCAGGCGGATGCGGAGCGGGTGGCAGAGTATCTTACGGAGATCGAATATGACCAGCCTTTCGAGCCCGTGCCCGGTGTCGTGGCACGCTTTATCGAGGCGGGACACATCCTCGGCTCGGCGGCGGTCTCGCTGGAGATCGAAGAAAAACGCCGCAAGATCCGTTTCTGGTTTTCGGGAGATATTGGCCGCCGCAGACTTCCCTTGTTGCGCGACCCCGTCCTGCCTGATGGAGTGGATTATCTGCTGATGGAAGCGACCTACGGCGACAAGGCGCACCGCGATCCCGAACAGGCTTTTGTGGAATTTCGGGATGTGGTCAAACGCACGGCGGCGCGCGGGGGAAAAGTCATCATCCCCGCCTTCGCGGTTGGGCGCACCCAGGAACTGGTCTACAACTTGAATCGCATGATGACCAGCGGCGATGTACCGCGCCTGCCCGTGTACGTGGACAGTCCGCTGGCAGTCAATGCCTCAGACGTGTTCCGTAAACACTCCCAATATTTCGACGAAGAGACGCGCCAGTTTGTCATGGAGGCGCATCACCCCGCGCTGGATTTCAAGATGCTGACCTACATCCGTTCGGTAGATGAATCCAAGGCGCTGAACGACCGCAAGGATCCGATGGTTATTATTTCCGCTTCGGGTATGGCCGAGTCGGGGCGCATCCTGCATCACCTGAAAAATAATGTCGAGAATCCCATCAATACGGTCTGCATCGTCTCGTGGCAGGCGCCCGACACGCTCGGCCGCCGCCTCGCGGACCGTGAGCAGCAGGTGAGAATTTTTGGCGAGGTCTATAGCCGCCGCGCCGAGATTGCCACGATCGGCGGTCTCTCCGCGCACGCCGGCCAGGACCTGCTCGCCGAATATGCGCTGGCCTCCAACGGCAGGCTGAAACAGGCCTTTCTCGTCCATGCGGAAGAAAAGTCCGCCCTGGCGCTCAAGGAGAAGTTGCGCGAGAATCGGTTGGATCGAGTGTCATTTCCCGAATTGCATAGCAGCCTCGAAATTTAAGTTATAATCTGCCCGCTCAACCGGGAACCTGAAACAGGGGACCTTGGACCGGGCTTGGAGAGGTGCCAGAGTGGTTGAATGGGACGGTCTCGAAAACCGTTGTGGGCTTCGTGTCCACCGTGGGTTCGAATCCCACCCTCTCCGCTGATGAAGACCCTAAAGGTTTGAAAAACCTCTGGGGTCTTATATTTTTAGTTGGTGCTACAATAAACGTGAAACGTGATAGTCATTGAACACTGAATGTTGACATGGAAAGTCGTTCAATAACCTACGCCCAACAAGCCAGGAACCTGCTCATCTTCCTCGTGGTGGTGGGCTACATCGTCACCTTCTTCACCGCCTCGCGCAACGCGGTTCACTACACCGCGCTCCAGATCATCGTCGGCGTGCTGTTTGGGGCGACATTTTTGATCCTGGCTTTGTTCGACGAGGAACTGCTCGGCCGCTTTTCCCAAAACGCGCGTCATCTTATTTACTTTTCCGTGCAGTGCGCGCTCGTCCTCGGCATTGGACTCGTGCTCGGTCCCGGCGGCAACTGGCTCATTGGCCTGCCGCTGGTGAGCGTTGCCGTCGAACGCCTTCACTGGCGCGGGCGATGGCTGGTTTATCTCGGCGTGATGGCGACGGCTATCCTGCCCATCCTTTACCATTCCACGTGGGACACCGCGCTGATGAATGCGCTGTTCATTTCCCCTGGGATATTGTTCGTGGCGCTGATCACTCAGATCCGACTCAACGAACAACGCGCCCGCGAGAACGCCGAGCGCCTCACGCGTGACCTCGAACGGGCCAACCGTCAACTCGCCGAATACGCCTCCCAGGCCGAAGAACTCGCCGCCACGCAGGAACGCAACCGCCTCGCCCGCGAAATTCACGACAACCTCGGCCATTACCTGACCATCGTTAACGTGCAGATCGAAGCCGCACGCGTCACTTGCGAATCTGATCCCGTCCGCGCCCTCGACGCGCTCGACAAGGCCCAGGACATGGCGCGCAAAGGCCTCAACTCCGTGCGCGAATCGGTCGCGGCGTTGCGCGTCTCGCCGGTGGAGAATCGTCCGCTGGAGGAAGCGATTGCGGAATTGGTGAACGAATCGCAAGCGACGGGAATCGCAACCGAGTTTCATCTTCTCGGCGCTTCACGCCCTGTCGAATCAAAATCGGCCCTCGCGCTCTACCGCGCCGCGCAGGAGGGACTGACCAACGTCCGCAAGCACTCCCGCGCCTCTCGCGTTGATGTGACCCTCGATTTCTCCCAACCCGATCTTATCCGCCTCACCGTCCGCGATGATGGGGTGGGTGCGAGCGACACAAGCCGCGGCTTCGGCCTCATTGGCATCCGCGAACGCGTTCAACTCCTCGGCGGCGAGTTCAAAGTGGAGACGGAGATTGGCAAGGGATTTTGGCTGGAAGTCAGCGTTCCAGTTGGGGAGACTCAATGAGCAATATTCTTTTCCTCATAATTCGTCATTGCGAGGAGGGCGGTCTTCCCGACGAAGCAATCTCCTGGTTATGGCGGGGATTGCTTCAGGAAGAACACCTTCGCAATTACGGGGTACAGTATTAATGACCATCCGCGTCCTCCTCGCCGATGACCAGGCTCTTTTTCGTGAGGGATTAGATACGCTATTGTCTGTCCACAAGGATATTCAAGTGGTCGGTCAAGCTGTCAATGGACAGGAAGCCGTTGACCTCGCGCTTAAACTCCGCCCTGACGTGATCCTCATGGACATGCAAATGCCCATCCTCAACGGCGCTGGTGCGACGCGGCGGGTGATGCAGTCACTGTCCGATTGCCGCGTCATCGTGCTGACCACCTTCGATGACAAGGAAACCATCTTCGACGCGTTGCGCGCGGGCGCGGTGGGTTACCTCCTCAAGGATGTCGGCTCGGCGCAGTTGGCGGACTCGATTCGACGCACTGCACGCGGCGAGTCGATCCTCGATCCGTCAGTGGCCGCGAAGGTGGTGGCAGAGTTCAGCCGAGTATCGTCCCTCGTGACCGCGACCCGCTCCGAGGTCCTGCCTGAGCCGCTTTCGGAGCGCGAGATCGAAGTCCTTAAGTTGCTTACGCTTGGATTATCGAATCAGGAAATCGCGGACAGGTTGTTCATCAGCGCGGGGACAGCGAAGACGCATATCCATAATTTGTGCGGAAAGCTGGGAGTCCACAACCGCACCGAGGCGGCGATGCGGGCGAGGGAGTTGGGGCTGGTGTAACAAGACAGCAGATGCACGAGGCGACGGTCAAGAGATCGTCGCCTTTTCGTTTATGTTGAATCCACCGTTTCTAAACCCCCGCCTCTACCGTTCGGCAGATGACCCGCGAAAGGGAAGGGGTTAAAGTAGGAGCGTAAGTTCAATCCGTCATTTTCAAACAAAAGGAGAAAAAATGGACATGTGGCTCGCGCTCTACTGGGGTAGCCCAATCGGTCTCGGTGTGTTCTTCATCGGCCTCGGCGTGCTGTTCATGGGCATCGCCAAGGTTCGCCAGGGCGAGAAAAAGTAAGTCGCCCGCTTCGGTCTTCGTCCTCGGCGGCGTTGCCATCGCCGGGGACGATTGTTTTTGGGTCTCGATTTTTTCAGAAGGAGAATGACATGACTACGATCTCAACGATCAAGTCGCAAACAGCAGTGGCAGGAGGGACAACTGCATTGCGTTTCATTCTAGGAATCATCCTATCCGCGCTCAGCGGCGTGATGCTGCTACTGGCGTTCCCGCCATACGGGATATGGCCATTGGCCTGGTTTGCTTTTGTGCCTGCCATCTTTGCCCAATACCGGCTCTTTCCGGTCAAGTATTCGAGCTTGGCGCCTGCATTGTACCTGCTGGTCTGGCTGGGACCCTACCTGGCGAGGCTGTTTGGCGCGGGGTTTGGCCCGTTCTTCACTTATCTTGGTGTGTTGATCGGGATCATTGCCTATTTCACCTATCGAGAACGGGCTTTTATCGAACGCACCCGATACCACTGGCTGGTCTTGCAAGGTGTGATTGCCTGGGTTGGATTTGAGATGGTGCGCGCCACATTTATACCGGTTATAGCAACCAGCGCCTTCATCGGTTATTCCCAGGCAGCCCAGGCGTGGCTGATACAACCCGTTTCGATTTTCAGTGTGTATGGCATGAACCTTGTGATTATGCTGGTGAACTATGCGCTCGGACAAGGATTGCTCGCTTGGGCGGATCGCAAACAGCAGGCGCCGCAGGCAGTCGCTATCTCCTGGACTCTCGCCCGCAAATGGCTTGTGGTGACCGGTGTGGTATTGGCGGCATGGATTGGAACCAGCCTGGTCATTTTATATAGCGCGCCAAAAGACACAGCCACTGTTCGTGTGGCGGCGTTACGATCTGGTTTTCCCGCTCCTGCCCATCGGGATAACATTAACGATTCGCAGGCGCGGTTCGACACGTTCGCCCGGCAGGCGCGCATGGCTGCTTCCCAGGGTGCGCAGATTCTATTCACTTCCGAGATGATGTTCAATTTCGATCCGCAGGTCGAATTCACAGACGAGTTCCGCACAATTGCGGCGGAGACCAATACCTACATCTTTATCTCGTATTCGGTACTCAAAGAGGGCGAAGCGAGACGCAACCAGGCCGTACTGCTCAGCCCGGATGGTACGTTCTCTGAAGCGTACAACAAAAATCATATCCCGCCTGGCGAACGCTATGACGTGAAAGGCGATACGTTCCCGATCTACGAGACCACCTTTGGCCGCATGGCCTCCTTGATCTGTGCGGATGGCAACTACACCGACATTGCCCGCAACCTGACCCAAAACGGCGCACAGTTGATCGCCGCACCTTACCTGGAATTCCCTGGCTTTGGGGAACAACTCTGGCAGAACATAACCTTCCGCGCTGTGGAAAACCAGACCGCCATGGTGGTAACCGGCGCGGCCAGCGTGGCAGCCATCATAGATCCTTATGGCCGGCAGATTGCCCTGGATGTCAACAAGGATGGCTCCGAAGCGATCCTGGTTGGCAATGTAAGTCTGGGCGCTGGTAAAGGAACACTCTACACCTCACTGGGCGATATCCTCGGTTGGGTCTCGCTGGCTGGGCTGGTTGTATTCTCAGTCTATCAGTCGGTCAATGGCAGGCAAGCCAAAAAGGCCGTAAAAGGTTAGGTCTGTAATTCAAGACCTAACAGGTCTGCCAGAGTTAGATCTCCAAAAAATCAAAAGGAGAATGAAATGAACAAGTCCAAACTCATCTGGGGGATCATCTGTCTGGTCATCGCGGGGGGACTGCTCTACGCCAACCTGACCCTGCCTCCCGAAAGCCTGATGCTCACGGTTGGCGGCCAGAACATGCCCTGGCTGGGTCCGGTCGCTTTTGCCGTTGTCGGCATCGTCCTGCTCGCAACTTCCAAAAAAGGAGAATCTCAAATGTCCGATGAAACATCCAAGCCCGCGCCCGTCGCTGACCCCGAAAAGGCCGCGCTCAACAAACGCCTTGAAACCGCCTTCTGGGGACTCTTCCTCATCATGCTGGGCGGTCAATTCCTGCTGAAGAATTTCAACCTTCCCGAAGGCATCTGGGACATCGGCATAGGCCTGATCTTCCTCGGACTGAACGCGGCGCGCTACTTCAGCGGACTGCGCATGAGCGGCTTCACCACCTTCCTCGGCATCCTCGCCCTCGTCGGCGGCCTGGCCCAAATGCTCTTCAAATTCGACCTCGGCGGCGCGCTCCTGCTCATCCTCCTCGGCGCGTATCTCATCCTCAAGCCGTGGTTCGATCAGAAGGGACTCTTTGGCAAGGCGGAACAGGGTTAGCAATAGATTGACAAATTTCAAAGAGACGGTTGCCTTAAGGTGACCGTCTCTTTTTCCCCTCCCCCATTTCCGCTCGCCTGCCCGGCATGCTTTTGCGGGGTTGAAATGGGGGAGGATAGGGAGGGGGTTTATGGTAAGATTCTCCTCGATGAAACTCAACCTCGCCCTCGCGCAGATCAACACCAAACTGGGGGATGTCGACTCCAACCTCGAGAAGCACCTCGACCTCATCAAACAGGCCAAGTCCCAAAACGCCGACCTGCTCGTCTTCCCCGAACTCTCCCTCACGGGCTATGTTCTGCAAGACATCGTTCCCACGGTGGCACACCATCCCACCGACGACGACCCTGTCTTCAAACATCTGCTCAAAGCCAGCAAAGACCTCGACCTTGTTGTCGGATTCGTGGATGAAGACTCCCGTCACCGTTTCTACATCGCTTCCGCCTACCTTTCGAGCGGGCGCGCCCTTCACGTTCATCACAAAGTCTATCTGCCCACCTACGGCCTGTTCGACGAAGGCCGCTTCTTCGCCTGGGGCGACTCGGTGCGCGCCTTCGATACGCGCTTCGGGCGCGTCGGCCTGCTCATCTGCGAAGACTTCTGGCACGCCTCGCCGCCCTACCTGCTCTGGCTGGATGGCGCAGACCTGTTCCTGTTTTCATCGGCCTCGCCGGGCCGCGGCTTGAACGATAACGAAAAACTCGAATCCGCCCGCTGGGTGGAGCGGGTGAATAAAGCGTATGCCAGCATGTTCACATCGTTTGTCGCACATGCAAACCGCGTGGGCTATGAGGATGGACTGCATTTCTGGGGCGGCGCGACGGTCTTCGACCCAAACGGCGAAGAGATCGCCCACGGCCCGTATTTCGAGGAAACCCTGACCTGCGTCGAATTGGATCTGAATCAACTGCGACGCACGCGCGCCCGCCTGCCGCTTCTGCGCGACGAACGCACGAATCTTGTGCAAAGAGAATTGGATAGGATTCTGTCCCGTGATTGACCTGTCCATCAACACCGACCTTGCCCGCATCATCCTCACGGGCTTTATCAAATCCGAGATTACTCGCGTTGGGTTTTCGCGCGCGGTGGTGGGACTTTCGGGTGGGGTCGATTCGGCCCTCTCCTGTGTGCTGGCTGCCGAAGCGCTGGGAGCCGAAAATGTGCTGGCTGTCCGCATGCCGCATACATTGTCCAGCCCCGATTCGCTGGAACACGCCCAGTTGATCATTGACCAGTTCAAGGTCCAGAGCGAAACGATCGAGATCACGGACATGGTGGAACCGCTGATTCAGCGCGATCCAGATATGTCAAAGACGCGCAAAGGCAACCTCATGGCGCGGGCGCGCATGATCGTCTTGTACGACCAGTCCGAGGCTTTCAAAGGTCTCGTAGTCGGAACCAGCAACAAGACCGAGATCCTGTTGGGCTACACTACCCTGTTCGGGGATTCGGCCAGTGCGCTCAACCCGATTGGCGACCTGTACAAAACTCAGGTACGGCAGCTCTCACAGGCGCTGGGTATTCCGCAGGCGATTATTGACAAGGCACCCTCCGCCGATTTGTGGGCGGGACAGACCGATGAAGGCGAACTTGGTTTCACTTATGAAAGGGTCGATCAGTTGCTCGCCCTGCTGGTGGATCGCCGTTACAGTCTGCGGGAATGCATGGAGGAAGGTTTCGACGAGAAGTTTATCCAGATGGTGATAGAACGCGTGCGTCGCAATCAGTTCAAGCGCATGCAGCCACCGATTGTCAAACTCAGCAACCGCACGGTCGGTTACGATTTTCTATATCTGCGCGATTGGGGCACGTAATTGCATCCCATGAGAATTTCGCTTCCCCCCGCCCTCATACATCGCGGTTATCTCTACCTCTGGATTGGATTGTTGATTTCCATCACGGGTTCGCAAATGCAGATTGCCGCCATCCACTGGCACATCCGCGAACTGACCGGCGAACCCGACCCTCTGGCCTTGGGCGCGATTGGGCTGGCGCGTATTTTGCCCGTGGTCGTCTTTTCCTTTATCGGCGGCGCGGTGGCAGATAACTTCAACCGCCGCGGGATTCTCTTCATCACACAAACGGTCCTTGCCCTGCAGGCCGCCATGCTCGCCTTCCTGACCTTCAGCGGTCACATCACCATCTGGCATATCTACGGGCTGACAGCGTTGCAGGCCGCGGCGATGGCCTTCGACCTGCCGGCACGTCAGGCGCTCGTCCCCAACCTGGTTCCGCGCGAGCACCTGCCGTCTGCGTTCAGCCTTGGAATGGTCGCGTTCAACGCGGGCGCGATCAGCGGTCCGTTATTTTTTGGACTCATTCCCGAAGGAGGGCAGGGGACAGCCTATCTGCTGAATGCCCTGTCCTTTGTGGCTGTGATCGCCGCGCTCCTGCTGATGGGACATGTACCTCAGGACCTGAAACATGCCAGCGGTGTCACCCTGCGCGCCATGCTGGATGGCGTGAGTTTTATCTTTGCTCGTCCGTTAATCCTTTCCACGATGCTGATGGATTTCGTTGCCACCTTCTTTGCCTCCGCCAATACGATGCTCCCGATCGTAGCGCGCGACATCCTCCATGTCGGCAAGTCGGGCTACGCCTGGCTGACCTCGGCGCAAGCAATGGGATCCGTGCTGGCGGGCATGGTCACTTCGCAGATCAAGGAACTTCGCCGCCAAGGGAAACTTTTTCTCTTGGCGGTGACCGTTTTCGGTGCCGCGACCGTCTGGTTCGGCCTCAGCCGCGCCTTCGTCCCGGCCATGATCGCCCTCCTGCTGATCGGCGCGGGGGACGCGGTGAGCACGGTCATCCGAAACACGATCCGTCAGTTGCAGACTCCCGACCACATCCGCGGCAGGATGACGAGTGTCAACCAGATTTTCTTCATGGGCGGGCCGCAACTGGGGGAGGTGGAGGCAGGGGTGGTGGCGTATTTGCTGGGCGTCCCCTTCGCCATCGTCAGCGGGGGTATCGGCTGCATCCTGGGCATGTTGTTGATCGTTCGCAAATGGCCGCAATTGATCTCTTACAACGGCGACGAGCCCGTATTGGCCGGCGCGACGGCTGATTGACGTTATGCCTGCGATTCCCTTACAAAATTAAATTCTTCTCACCGAAGTGTTGACTTTGAGGCCGATTCCTTATATACTCTCAGCAAGGAAGTAACCTCCTATGCGAGCATCTGCCAAAAAGGATTTGTTCGAGTGAGTTGAAAGGCGCGCGGCTGTCCGCGTGCCTTTTTGTTTCGGTGATCTCTATCACAAAAGGAGATAAAGTATGGACTATGGCATGATCGGCAAGCTCGAAAAGGCCAAGCGCTACGCGGAAGACCGAAAACGTTTCCGCTTCAATAAATTCGAGATCACTTTTCATGGTGACAACAACGACCATAACGTCGGTTTCGATAACGGCGTCTTCCATTGCGACTGCGAATTCTTTATCACACATCGCCGTTGCGCCCATACGATTGCCCTTGAGGACTATCTGCTCAAAGACATGATCGTCGTCGCGGCGCAGGCTTGAGCCCGACCCCGTTCAACTTTGTGCCTGCCCGCCTGGTTGGAGGCGGGCAGTTTGTTTACCCGCCTTCGTGTACGCGGGCAGGCAGCGACCGGTTTTAAATTCAGGCGATTTCGAGTACAATTTTCGGCATGTCGAAACTTTCGCGGCGCGACTTTCTCAAAATCAGCGGCCTCGCGTTGGGCGGATTGGCGTTTTCTCCGTTTCAACCGGGACGATTCGACTTTGAGGATTCGAATGTGGTGCGCGTAGCCACCGATTCGATCAGTGTGTATAGCGAACCTTCGGACGAGAGCACCATCCTCAGCACATGGTATCGCGATGAATTAATCAATGTTTACGATGAGGTCAGGGCTTCGGAGCCCAAGCACAATCCCATCTGGTATCGCGTGTGGGGTGGGTACATGCACCGCGCCCGCCTGCAAAAGGTCAAGACACTTTATAACAAGCCGCTGGATTTCATCGAGGATGGAACGCGCCGCGTCGTCGAAGTCACGGTCCCGTTTACCCAGCCCTGGCGGCTGACAAAGACGTATGGCTGGCAGGCGCTGTTTCCCCTGCTTTATTACGAATCGGTCTATTGGGTGGATGCCATTCAGGAGGGTCCGGACGGCGAACCGTGGTACCGCGTGGTGGACGATTTGACGGGCAATTACCTCATCGCCGCAAAGCATGTCCGCCCTGTTCCGTTCTCGGACCTCGAGCCGATCAGTCCCGAGATTCCGTTTGAGGACAAGCGCATTGAAGTCAATCTAACGACCCAAACCCTGACGGCCTTCGAGTACGATAAAGCGGTCTTTCAGACCCGCGTTGCAACGGGAATCATCGCCGGGCGCACCAATCCGAAAGAGCTCTCGACGAAAACGCCCGATGGCGAATTCCACATCCAAAGCAAGACGCCCTCGAAGCATATGGGCAACGGTAACCTGTTCGCGGGCGTGGACGATTACGAACTGCCCGGCGTCCCGTGGACGAGTTTCTTTACCGATGTGGGCCATGCCTTCCACGGCACGTACTGGCATGAGAATTACGGCGTGCCGATGAGCCACGGTTGTATCAACATGCGCACCTCCGAAGCCAAATGGCTCTTCCGTTGGGCGCGGCCGGCCTACGAAACCGTCCGCATGACGGACAGAGGTGCCACGCCTGACGTGCGCGGCTTCGGCACGCTGGTGAAGATTTTCTACTAAGCCATGCCCAATCTGGACTGGCCCGGCAAGCATCTGCCATCACCCATACCCGCGCGGCTGGTCACAGAATCGGTGATCTACCCAAACGGGCATGGCTATCCCCATGCAAAACCCGAGAACCGCTTGATATTGGGGGAAAACCTCACCGTGATGACCGCGCTCCTGCCGGAATACGAGGGGCGCATCCACCTCATTTACGCGGATCCGCCTTTCTTTACCAATCGAAAATACCCTGTCCGCATCGGCCGCGGCGAGGATTCGCGCAAGCCCGCCGAGTGGCAAATGGCAGAAGGCTACCATGACCATTGGCCGAGCCTCGACGATTACCTGCAATTTCTCTATGAGCGTCTCACACTCATGCGCCGTCTGCTCGCGCCGAACGGGACCCTCTACCTGCATCTCGACTGGCATGCGGACGCCTATGCCCGCATGATCCTCGATGAATTGTTCGGCCCGGAACGTCTGCTCAACGAAATCATCTGGACCTATCACGGTCCGTCGCCCATCCGCCGCGCCTTCAATCGCAAGCACGATACGATTCTGGCTTATGTAAAAGGCGACGGTTATACATTCAATGTGGATGCGGTTCGCGAGCCGTACAACCCATCCACGGTGAAAACCTTCGAGGCCTCGCCAAAGGCGGGCTTCGGCAAAGTGCCTGATCTCATACGCGGCAAGGTACCCGAGGACTGGTGGTATTTCCCCGTCGTTGCCCGCCTGCACAACGAACGCACAGGCTACCCCACGCAGAAGCCTGAGGCATTGCTGGAGCGCGTCATCTTGGCCTCGTCCAACCCCAATGAACTGGTTGCGGACTTTTTCTGCGGATCGGGGACGACCGCGCTGGCCGCGGCACGGCACGGACGCCGCTTTCTCGCCGCGGATGTCACCTGGCGGGCGGTTCACACGACCCGCAGCCGGTTGATCGTGTCCCCGGCCGTGTTCACGCTTGAGCGCGGCGACTCGTCTTCGATTTCGCCCCAATCCGCGCCTTCCATCTTTCGGCTGTCGTCGAATAAAGTCGCTCTGGTGGATATCGATAACATTGATTATTGGGAGATTGATCCCGCGTGGGATGGCAAAACTTTCCATAGCGCGGCGCAGGCCGTTCGTCCGCTGCGAAGCGGAAAGATCGCCTCCGAACTTAAAATAGAATTCGGACACAAGGTCTGCGTCCGATGGGTGACGGTTGACGGTCAACAATTCCAGGCGGAATTAAACGTCTAGGCGATAGCCCACGCCGCGGATGGTATGCAGGAAGCGGGGATTGTCAGGATCGAGTTCGATGGCTTTGCGAAGCCAGGAGATGTGCACGTCGAGGGTGCGCGTATCACCCGTGTAATTTGTCTCCCACACCTGCTTGAAGAGCGCCTCGCGCTCCACCACTTCACCGTGACGCTCCATCAGGATGCGCAATAACCTGACCAGGCGCGGGGTGAGTTTAGAGTTCTTGCTCAAGCACTTTACGCGGCGGCGTTCCACATCGAGGCGAATCGGCCCGATGTGCTGGACATTCTTCCCGTCGCCCGGCATGAGCGGCTTGATGCGATTGACAAGTTTCTGAACCGTGAACGGCAGGGACAGGACGGCGTCTGCGACGGATTTATCAACGTGCGTGTCTTCTGAAACGATCAGGATGATCGGGAGTTTGCCGTCCTTCTCGCGCAGGGACTGACAGATGCGCACGCCGCTGGATCGAAGCGACGCGGCATTGACGACCGCCAGTTGCGGCGCCGTCCTTCCGAGGCGCGAGGTGGCCTCGCTGCCGCTCTGGGCAATAACGATTTCAAATCCCTTCTTTTGCAGAGCGGTTGCGAAAGAAGGGATTTCAGTGTGACGACCTTCGATAACGAGAAGTTTTGATTCGGCCATTATAGTTGCGTATTTTAGGGGGAACCGGCCCTATCTATGAAGGTTGGACGGCCGGTTGCTTTAACATTCGGACTCATTATACACCAATTCTTAACAAAAGTTCCTATACAATAGTACTGTTGAAATTTCCTCGATTGAGATAACCGTCTTGACTCTGTTTGGGATGTCTGGTAAACTCTGCGGGCTCAAATATCCGATGCGGGGTAGAGCAGTGGCAGCTCGTCGGGCTCATAACCCGGAGGTCGCAGGTTCGAGTCCTGCCCCCGCTACCTTCAAGACCATGGCACATGCTGTGGTCTTGTTTTTTTTTCAATTGTCGGAGGCCGCAGGTTTCCTAAAGGATGCTTCGCGACGAGTCCTGCCCCGCTGCCCCCAACAGTAATATACATGCTGTGGTCTTTTTTTTTCTCAACCAGTCCATCGTGGTAGCGACTTCAGTTGCTTTCGCCAAAGTGTAACGACTGAAGTCGTTACTGCTGTAAAAGTTTGTTTTTTTTTAATGAGAGTGTTTTGCACTTTAGAGAACATGGGTGATGGTTTTGACGAAGGTTCGTAACATCAGAATGACAAAGGCTAGAAAGTGAAAACTGCGCAAGGTTTCAGGCAATCTTTCGCAGTCGCGTGCCAATCGCTGAAAACGAGCTGTCCATGCAAAGTGGCGTTCTACGATCCAGTGTATGGGTAAAAGCACGAACCCTGTGCTACGATATAGGAGTACAACCAGCCTCTTCCACCACCGTCCACAGATGGCATCTTCACTCAACCGCCAGATATAGCGAAGGCGACATTGTCAAACTACCTTACCTGCCCCTCCGCCACCCCTTGTCATCCTCGAAGGGGCCCTCCTTGCGGCAGTCAAGCTCGTTGAGACCCGGGAGAGGTTCAGGGTGAGCGCAGGCATCTTGCCATTCTTCCATGACATTCCTCCCTCGCTTGTAGGGCTTTTCCCGACAACCCGCCAAAAACTGGCGGGTTTTTCCTGCTTTTGTCAGAGAGGAGAGTGGTGGACAATAAGGCTGGAATTTTCGGATTCTATCCGAGCCTATTTTTGAAGAAGGAGAAGCATGATGACAGAAGCAACATTGCTAAGTAAGTATGCTTCCGAGGTCTTTGCCGGGCTGGTGGCGCCGGTGGCGGAGGGATTAGACATTTCCGCCGCGCCTGCCGCAGACGCCCTGGCAAAAGAGGATGTTCTGGTGCGCATGAACGCGGAACTGAAACGCGCGCTGGAAAAGCCCGCCTCGGAACGACGCTGGGTGATGGTGATTGACCTGCGCCGCTGTATCGGCTGTCACGCCTGCACGGTGGCCTGCGTCGCGGAGAACAAACTTCCGCCGGGCGTGGTCTATCGCCCGGTGATGACGGAGGAGATCGGCACGTACCCCAACGTGACGATGAAATTCCTGCCGCGCCCGTGTATGCAGTGTGAGAAGTCGCCCTGCACCGAGGTCTGCCCGGTGACCGCCACCTATCACAACGAAGAGGGCATCGTGGTGGTGGATTACGAACAGTGCATTGGCTGCCGCGCCTGCATGGCGGCCTGCCCGTATGGCGCGCGTACCTTCGACTTCGGCTACAACTATACCGAGGGATTGCCCGTCTTTGACGGGGCGGTTGTCGGCGGGGAAAATGCCGCGGGGTACGAGCACGCCAGCCAGGAGTATGGCGAAGCGTGGAAGCGCGAGGGTCGGCACGAGTCGCCCGTTGGCAACGTCCGCAAGTGTCACTTCTGCCTGCACCGCATCAAGGACGGCATCCTGCCCGCCTGCACCACCACCTGCATCGGGCGCGCCACCTAC
>DAOTXP010000066.1:0-1861 GCA_034435275.1 Anaerolineales bacterium
ACGTCAACTTCATGAACAATCCCGACGAGAAGACCGCGGTCGAGCAATTCGGCGACGGCGACAAATATTTTGGTGTGGCGACCGTGCTGGCCACCCTGCCCGGCCTGCCCATGTTCGGCCACGGACAGATCGAGGGCTTCCGTGAAAAATATGGGATGGAGTTCCGCAAGCCCAAATGGGACGAGACGCCGGACGAGGCGATCATCCGCGGCCACGAATGGAAGATCTTCCCGCTTCTTCACCGCCGATCCCTGTTCGCGGACGTGGAGAATTTCTTCCTCTACGACCTCTTCACTGCGAACGGTACTGTGGATGAAAACGTCTTTGCTTATTCCAACGTATCCAACGATGAGCGCGGCCTGGTCATCTATCATAACCGCTTCGCCGACACGCGCGGCTGGATCAAGACCTCCGCCGCATATCTCGACAAGGGTTCAGGTGAGTTAAGGCAAAAGTCGCTGGCCGAAGGGCTGTGTCTGCCGTTCGAGGGCTATGTCATCTTCAAGGATTATGCCACACACCTGGAATACATCCGTTCGTGCGAGGAACTCTGGCAAAAGGGATTGTACGTCGAACTGCACGCCTACCAGCATCATGTCTTCATGAATTGGCGGTTTGTGGACGATGACCGGTGGGGCAAAATTCATTTTGCCCTGAACGGCGCGGGCGTCGAGTCCATGTCCGCGAAGTGGGAGGAGATGTTTGGGGTGAAGGATGAAGGCGGAAGGATGAAGGGTGAAGAGGAAAGAGGCAAGAGGGAAAAAGTTGCGAAGAAGCGTGTGACTGTGAAAAAGGCGGCGGCGAAAGGACCTGCCGCGAAGAAGAGCAAGAAGCCAGCGGCGGCATCGCCTAAGATGGGGAAGAAGACAAGGGCGAAGAAGCCTGTTGTAAAAAGGCCTGCTGGGAGGAAGGGCGCAAGCAAGAAGCCAGCAACGAAGAAGACGACTACTACGAAGAAAACCCTGAGAGGCAAGTGGAAAAATGGAAAATAAAATAGATCAAAGACTCGCCAAAATTCTTGGCATTAAAAAAGTTACAGGATTGGATAAATTCTCTTTGTTTACGGGAGTAATCGGTTTAGTTGGTGACACAATCGGGATTTTAGCTTTTGCTGGTGGTTTGATAATACCAAGTTTGCCTAAACCTGAAGTTCTGCCAGAAGGGGGTTTACTGATTACTGCACTGATGGGCTTTTATTTTTTGACATTGATAATTTGGTTTCTGATACGGTTTGAAAGGGCAAAACTTGAATCCATTACAGGAGAAGAATTGGACATAACTCATCGGGCATTTGATGATTTTGTTGGTGGTTCTGTATGGGGCTTCTTTCTTGTTCCACTTATGGGCACCATCTTTATGATGTCCGACGACGAAACACGGGTGATATTCTTTTTCTCTGTGTTTATTTCTTTTTTGCCAGTTACGCTTTGGATCTTTACCTTGAGTGCAAATCCTTGGCTTGCTCTTGGGATTGGTCTTTTCGGAGGGGCATTTCTATCTCAGTATTCAACTTTTTTCGCTTTGATCTTGGATAAGTTCTTTTACTAACGAACGAATCAAAACGTTCCTGAAGTTTTTGGTTTCAGGGACGATCGCTTATTGGCATTGTGTGGCTTTTTCCTCAATCCCCGTTTTACACCGCTTGTGGTTTAATTGACCCATGCTCCCCAGCATGGACTCCATCCTGCACGGCCATTGCCGCCTCGACCCGGCCAAACCCATCATCGCCGGCGTGTCGGGCGGACCGGACAGCCTGTGCCTGATGAGCGTCCTGCGCCAGGCGGGGTATCGCGTCATCGTGGCACACTTCAACCACAAACTGCGTCCCGAGGCAGACATCGAGGCCAATAACGTCGAACAG
>DAOTXP010000067.1:0-2638 GCA_034435275.1 Anaerolineales bacterium
CCCCCTACCCCTCTCCCTGTGGGAGAGGGGTAGGGGGTGAGGGGAAACGGCGGCGGCGGGGTAAGCGCCTCGATGGTGGCAATCTGATGACCTTCCGCCTGCGCCGCGAGTATCGAGCCTGCGTTGACGGGACGCCCGTCCAGCAGGACGGTGTCCGCGCCGCTTAGTCCGTGCTCATCGCCGAACTTTACCCCATGAAAGCCCAGTCCGCGCAGGGCGGCGAGCAGGGTGGTGTGGGCGGGCGCTTCGATTTCATGGTCAATGCCGTTGATGTGGAGGGTGAGGTTCATGAGTAGTTCCTTCGGTGAAAGTTGAAGGTTGAAAGTTCAAGGTTGATGACTTCGGATTGCTCTGTTGCAAACATAGGTTAGATGTGGTAAATGATAGACATGGACCAACGAGAGAGCCGTTACGTTACAGTTGCCAAGATTGCCTATCGTCTAACGAAGCGGGCACTACCGAGATATTCTCATGCCAAAAGTCCACATCACTTTGAATTGCCGCAGTTGGCAGCCTGTGTTCTGATGATGTTTTATCTGGATGTAAGCTACCGTGATATGGAAGAGTGGCTCTTGGCAACCGACAAAGTGTGTCAGGCTCTTGACTTGACACGCATTCCAGACCATACCACGCTTCAGCGAACCTACCGGAAACTGCGCCACCTTGATTTTGAGAAAATGAAGGACCAGATTTTGGAGGAAGAAAATATCCAAGAGAGCACAATTGCTTCCGACAGTACTGGTTTTTCACCTGGCCAAGCCAGCCTGTATTACCAAACTCGTAGTGGACGAACGTACGAACATTGGATCAAAGGCGCTTATGCAGTTGGAACAGAAAGTCAATACATTCTCTCCTGGCAATCCGGGTATGGGCCAAGTAATGATGTGGCGCATTTGAACCCTTTGAAACGCGGCTGTGCTCGATTTGGTACCCATAGCGAAACCCAACAACGCACTTGGGTGATGTTGGCGGATGCAGGTTTTGATGCCAAGAAACTTAGCCCCTTGGACATCATTCCACCTGTTCGACGACACGGCAAACTTCTTCATCCTGATCGGAAAGCCAGGGCCGATCTAGTTTCTGCGGCTCGTTTGGATGGGCTGTTCGGCCAACGTTGGAAAACTGAAACCGTGAATTCTGTAATCAAACGTAAGTTTGGCGACACTATCCGTTCTCGAAAGACACAACTCCAGATGCGCGAGCCGATCATCAAAGCTTTGGTCTACAACATTCATCGCTAGTTTACTTTATCTTTGCAACAGAGCAACTTCGGATAATTTGTCGCAGGGCGTCAATGGATTGTTTGTTGCCATCTTTGTCAATGTAAAACCACAACTCCCATCCATTGGCAGGCGCGCCCGTGAGCGACCTCGCCACCGCATGGATCGAGCCTATGACCCCGCCACAGCGGATGTGTCCATTTGCAAGCACCGTAGCAGACTTGCCGCCCCTGGCAAAGTAGAGTGTTTGTCCGGGGAGGAGTAATCCATGCTCGAGCAGCGCTCCGAATGGGATGCGCGTGGGTCTGCGCGTAGCCACATCGAGGCTGGGCGAGTCTGAAGGCTGAATGGCGTCAATGCGCTTCTGCGCGATCTTGACATATTTCGCGTCACGCTCAATGCCGATGAAATGACGCCCCAGTTTTTTGGCGACCGCGCCGGTCGTGCCTGAACCGAAAAACGGATCGAGCGCCACGTCACCGGGATTCGTGCTGGAGAGCAGGACGCGATAGAGCAATGCCTCGGGCTTCTGCGTGGAATGTGCCTTCGCTCCGTTGACCTTGAGCCTTTGCTTGCCCGTGGCGAGCGGGATGTTCCAATCCGAGCGCATTTGCAAGTCATCGTTCAAGGCTTTCATGGCCTGATGGTTGAACGTGTACTTTACGCCCTGCTTTTTCTGCGCCCAAATCATCGTCTCGTGGGCGTTGGTGAAGCGCACCCCGCGGAAGTTGGGCATGGGATTGGTCTTGAGCCAGATGACGTCGTTCAGAATCCAAAATCCCAGATCCTGCATGATCGCGCCGACGCGGTAAATGTTGTGATACGACCCGATGACCCAAATGGTGCCCGTGTCCTTGAGCACGCGCCGACAGGCCGAGAGCCAAGCGCGCGTGAACTCGTCATATTCCGCGAAACTGCCGAATTTGTCCCAGCGGTCGTCCACTGCATCCACTTTGGTTTGATTGGGGCGGTACAAATCCTGCGAGAGTTGCAGGTTGTAAGGCGGGTCGGCAAACACCAGATCCACCGACTTCTCTGGCAATGATGCGAGAATCTCGATGCAATCTCCATGCAGGATGGCGTTGAGGGGGAGGTCGTTTGCCACGGATTTACTCTGCGGGTATGATGTCACGGATTGGCACGAATGTGTTCCAGACATCTCTTTGCCAGCGTGGACGCGACATCCATGCGGTATTCTGCCGAACCCCATTCATCTGTTGCTTCGTGGCAGGCGTTGCGCGCCGCGGTTTCCACGCCTTCTGCCTCCGTTCCATCCATTGCAAGAGATGGAGACTTGCCCCAGCCGCCGACTGCCAGCCGCGTGCGCTTGCCCGTCCATTGCGCCAGCGCCGCGCAGACGATGGGTTTGTCGGACGGTGTTCGCGCCACGTATTCGAACGCGAATTTAGCATGGAGAG
>DAOTXP010000068.1:0-10943 GCA_034435275.1 Anaerolineales bacterium
CCGCTCGGTCTCGCGGATGTGGACCCGACCCTGCTCACGCCGGGTAAACAACTTGACGTGGCCGAACTTCTGGCAGACCTCACGGCCGGGCGCATCAATACCGGCGTCGGTCCATGAGGCCGAATCACTTGACGGTTTTCAATTTCCAGTGATAAACTTCGCCCGTTCGTAATCCTGATGAAAGGAGGCGCACGACCGATGGTAATCGCTACGTTCCACATCGAATTCTTCCGCACCGGCAAGGGTGATGCTGTTGATTTCGATTCGCGGAGTGCGCCTGCTCATCGTTAACATACACGCAGTGTATTAACGGCCGCGGTGCACTCGCCCGCGGCCGTTTTTATTTCACGCGGTCACGGGCAATGCCTGCGGCCGCTTTTGTTTTTTTCTCTGGAGGAGAAATGCTCGACATTCAAACCCAACTGTTCGAAGGCCGTGACATCTGTTTCGGTCCGATTGACCACGAGAAGGACCCCGACGTGGAATCCAGATGGACGCACGACGGCGAGTTCATGCGGCTTATGGATCTGAAGCCCGCGCGCCCGCTCTCGCCTGCGCTGGTCAGGAAAAAATACGAGAACCTCGAAAAGCAGATCGAAGAGGACAAGAACCTCTATTACTTCACCATCCGCGCCAAAGGTGACGACTGTTTGGTCGGCCTCGCCGCGGTCGAATGGATCGAGTGGACCAACGGCAACGCGCACCTCCGCCTCGGCATCGGCGCGCCCGAAGACCGTCGCAAAGGATACGGCACTCAGGCTTTGCAAATGTTGCTGAGATTTGCCTTCGCCGAGCTGAATCTGTTCCGCGTGACCGCGCGCGTGCCCGAATATAATGACGGCGCGTTGGCGCTCGTCAGGAAGTTCGGCTTCGTGGAGGAGGTCCGCCGCCGCGAGGCGCTGGAGCGCGATGGCCACTTTTGGGACCTGATCGTCTTCGGGCTGTTGCGCTCTGAGTGGGAGGAGCAGGCCGGCACTGAGCAAAGTCGAAGGGTCCGGAATGGAAGCGAGGAACGCGATGAATGATCTCTTTCGCGGACAATTGGTCCGCCTGGCGAACGACAGCCCCGAGACGCGCTCGAAAGTCGAAGTCCGCTGGCAGCGCGATACCGAATTCCACCGTCTCGCGGACAGCGAACCGGCCGGCGTGGTCTCCGAGAAGAAACTCAAGGAGAGGATGGAGAAGTGGATGGAGCAGGGGCCGGAGCGTTACGGATTCTCGATCCGCACCCTGGAAGATGACCGGCTGATCGGCGGCATCGGCCTGTACCTGCCGGAGGTGCACGGACGCGACGCCTTCGCGGGCATCTTCATCGGCGAGCGCGAGTTCTGGGGCAAGGGTTACGGAACCGACGCCATGCGTCTGATCCTGCGCTACGCCTTCACGGAACTCAACCTGCACCGCGTCTCGCTGGGCGTGCATGACTACAACCCGCGCGCCCTGCGTTCCTACGAGAAAGCAGGTTTCCGTATCGAAGGCCGCACGCGCAAGGATGTACAACGCGAAGGCAAACGCAACAGTTCCCTCTGGATGGGCATCCTGCGCGAGGAGTGGCTTCAATTGCAATCGGGAGGTGTGACATGAACGACCTCTTGAAAGGCGAACTGGTGCGTCTGAGCGCCTTCGACCCTGAGGAACTGGGCAAAGCCTACGCGCGCTGGAACACGGATTCCGAGTTCGCGCGTCTGTTGGATGGCGTTGCGCCGCGCCTGCATTCAGCCAGGGCCATTAGCAAGTTTCTCGAGAAGGAAGTGGAAGACCAGCCGCCCGCGGCGCACTACTTTGGAATCCGCACGCTGGCCGACGACCGGCTGGTCGGCGATCTCAATCTCGATGTAATCAGCTGGAGTCATCGCGACGCCTTTGTGGGAATCGGCCTCGGCTCCCGCGCGGATTGGGGCAGGGGCTATGGCACCGAGGCCATGCGCCTCGCCCTTCGTTTTGCCTTCATGGAACTCGGCCTGCGCCGCGTCACCCTGACCGTGTTCGAATACAACCCGCGTGCGATCCGCTCGTACGAGAAGGCGGGCTTCCGCCTCGAGGGCCGTATGCGTCAAATCCTGAATCGCGAGGGACGCCGCTGGGATGTGCACTACATGGCGATCTTGAAAGAGGAATGGATGGAACAATATGGAAACCAGAACTGACCCAACCCTGAACGAAATCCTCGCGCCGGGCTTCAGCCTGCGCCCCGCTTCGTGGGCGGACCTGGAGCCGGTCGCGCAACTCATCCTCGACGTTTGCACCGCCGACGGCGACCCGACCGTGGCCGTCACGCCGGAAGAACTGGCCCGCGAATGGAAGAATCCCGGCTTCACCCTCGAGCGCGACGCCTGGGTGGTCGCCGCCGCGGACGGCCGCGTGGTTGGCTACGAGGAGTTCGTGAACCGCCACGCCCACGCCGCGCTGACCGGCGATGGGTACGTCCACCCGTCCCACCTCGGCAACGGCATTGGCACGGCCATGCTGCGCGCCCTCGAAGTGCGCGCCCGTGAAGACATGCAACTGGCCGCGCCGGACCTGCGCGTTTACATCCGCAACGGCATGGCTGCCACCGATACGACCGGGCGCCAGATGCACGCGGCAGAGGGTTATCGTCCCATCCGCTATTCATGGCGCATGGAGATTACCCTCGACGGCGCGCCTCCCGCGCCGACCTGGCCGGCGGGCGTGGAACTGCGCCCGTTCGTGTTGAACGACCACAATCGCGCCGTCTTCGAGGCGCACGAGGAAGCCTTCTCGGATCACTGGGGTCATACGCCGGGCTCATATGATGCATGGCAACACCGCATGACCGGCCGCGATGATTTCGACCCATCGCTGTGGTTCATTGCCTGGGACGGAGACCGGATCGCGGGCTACTCGCTATGCCGCTTCCGCATGGGCATCGGCTGGGTAGGGAGCTTGGGCGTCCGCCGCCCGTGGCGCAAGCGCGGACTCGGCCTCGCGCTTCTGTATCACTCCTTCGGCGAATTCCACCGCCGCGGCATGATGACCATCGGTCTCGGTGTGGACGCGGAAAACCCGACCGGCGCAACGCGTCTGTACCAGAAAGCGGGTATGCACGTCGCTAACGAATATGTCATCTACGAGAAGGAACTGCGCCCCGGCCGCGAGCCGGAAGGCGAAGCCTAACAGGTCAGCGGCTATACCGGTAAGATGTTTTCCACCCTGAGCGAATTCACGTTATACTCAGGGCCACCAAAAGGAGGCCTCCATGAACCTGCGCTGTATGTATTGTCAAAACCTGTTCACCTTGAGCCGCGAGACGATGCTGAACGCCCTGCAAACCATGCAGGCGGAAAACCTGAGCCACTTCGACGCGCATTGTCCGCGCTGCCGCCGCGCCAACCCGATCTCGCGCGAGAGATTGGAGATGGCCAACCCCGGCTGGCAGGCCGCGCTTGCGACCGAGCAACCCGCGCCTGCTGAGACGACCCCGGCGTCTGCCATGCCGACGCCCGCACCGGTTGTACCGCCACCTGCACCGGTCACGCCTGTCGCGTCCATGCCTGCGCCTTCGGCCGCGCAGCCCGTGCCGGTTCCGCAAAAGCCCGCCCCCGCCGTGAAGCGGCACGCGCCTGCGGCGGCGAAGAAGGCCAAGGCCGCGGCGGCCGCTTCCAAGTCCAGGAAAGCCGCGAAGAAACCGGCCGCCAAAAAACCAGCGGTGAAGCGGAAGCCGTCCAAGCCCGCGGCGAAGAAGCCGGTCAAGAAGGCCAAGCCTGTGAAGAAACCCGCCAAGCCTGCAAAGAAATCCAAAGGCGCGTCCCGCCCGGCGGCGAAGAAGAAGTCTGGCAGGAAATAGTGTTGCGGATGATGGAAGGCAAACAAGCGTGAACTTTCGCTTTGTCTTTTTTGACCTCGGGGGAGTGATCGTCCGCACCGAACATCAGGCGCCGCGCCAGCGATTGGCCGAACGGATTGGGTTGGAGTACGAAGACCTGGTCAAGATTGTCTTCGACAGCCCCACCGCACGGCAGGCGTCGCTTGGCGCGATTCACATCGAACAGCACTGGGAGGCTGTGGCCCGCAGGCTCGGCCTCCCGGCTGTGGAGGCGCAGGCGGTACGCGATGAGTTCTTCGCCGGGGACATCGTGGATCACGCGCTGGTGGACTTCCTGCGTTCCCTGCGCCCGCGCTGCAAGACCGGCCTGATCAGCAATGCCTTTCCCGATCTGCGTGAGTATATCGTCCGCATGGGATTCGACGACGCTTTCGACCACATGGTCATCTCGGCCGAGGTGGGCGTGATGAAGCCCGAAGCGCGCATCTATGAGATTGCGCTGGAGGCGCTGGACGCGAGACCTGAGGAATCCATCTTCGTGGACGACTTCGCCGAGAACGTCGAAGCGGCCCGCGCTCTGGGCATGTGCGGCATCCAATTCAAAGAGCCGGAACGGGCTCTCACCAAACTCAAACAACTTCTCGATCACAACTGACGACTGTCTCCGCGGTCGTCAGAGAAAGCTGAACGACCGTGACAATACCACCTGTCCTTCGCGACCTGGGAGACGGCCTGATCCTGCGCCGCGCCACTTCTGCGGATGCAAGCGCGCTGGCCGACTTCAACGGACGCATCCACGGTGAAAACCCGGCGGACGCGGCACGCGTCGCGGCCTGGACCCGCGACCTGCTCGCCAAACCCCATCCAACTCTTACCCCCGGCGACTTTACCCTCGTCGAGGAGGCTGCCACCGGGCGCATCGTCTCCTCGATGAATCTCATCCCGCAAACATGGACCTACGAGGGAATCCCGTTCGGCGTCGGGCGGCCTGAACTCGTCGGCACATCGCCTGAATATCGCGGCAGGGGACTCGTCCACGCGCAGTTCGAGGAGATTCACAAGTGGTGCCTCGAGCGCGGACTTCCCGTGCAGGCCATCACAGGGATTCCGTATTTCTATCGTCAATTTGGTTATGAGATGGCGCTGGATTTTGCCGGCCGCCGATTCGGTCACGAGGCGAACGTGCCGCGCTTGAAGAAGGATGAAAAGGAGAAGTATCGCATCCGCCCCGCGGCGAAACGCGACCTGCCTTTCATTGCCAAAGTCTATGCCGGGACGCAGAAGCGTTACATGATCTCGTGCGTGCGCGGCGTGGACGTGTTCGCGTACGAGTTGAAAGGACAGAGTCGGAGGAATGTAAATCATTTCGCGATGCGCGTCATCGAAGACGTACGCGGGAGACGGCTTGGGTATTTCCAGCATTCCAACTTCCTCGGCATGACCGGGCTGACTGCGCTGGGTTACGAACTCGCGCCGGGCGTCTCGTGGCTGGATGTGACTCCCAGTGTTGTGCGTTACCTGTGGGAGACGGGCGGGAAATACGCCAAACGCGATCAGCAGGTGCGCACATCCTTTGGTTTCATGCTCGGCGCGCAGCATCCCGCTTATGAGGCGTTGGGCGACGCGCTTCCATCCGTCCGCGGATTGTACGCGTATTACCTGCGCGTGGCGGATCTGCCGGCGTTCCTCCGCCTCATTGCGCCCGCGTTGGAGAAGCGGCTGGCGGATTCCATCGCGGTGGGCTACAGCGGTGAATTGCTTCTCTCCTTTTACCGCGATGGACTGCGATTGGTCTTTGCGCGCGGCAGGCTGAAGAAGGTCGAAACGTGGAAGCCAAAAGTTACGGACGAACCGCACGCAAATTTCTCCGACCTGACCTTCCTGCAACTGCTCTTCGGCTACCGTTCCTTCGCGGAATTGGAGTTTGGTTTCGCAGATTGCATGTGTAAGGACAGTCCCACCCGCGTCCTGCTCGACATTCTCTTTCCAAAGCGCCTTTCCGATGTTTTCCCCGTGTTCTAATCGTTCGTCTGGTCTGCCCGTGACGCGGCAACGATATCAAACGAAAAACCTTTCCAGGAGAACTGAAATGAAAATCCTCACCTTCCCGAACCCGGCCCGGCTCAACGGAGACGAATCTCCGGCCTGATTTTGGCCGCAATCCACTGCGGACTTGCGGCCATGGTTCAACAACTTGAAAGGTAGATTACCGTGTTGTTTCGCAAGTTGGATGCTTACAAGTTATATCTCGGTCTGCAATTCCTGACCGGGTTGAGTTTCAGCATGATCTTCGTGGTCGCCTCGTTCTACGAAGCGACGGTGGCGCATCTCTCCGGCCTGCAGCTGGTGCTGGTCGGAACAACGCTCGAAGTGACTGTGCTGCTGTTTGAGGTGCCCACCGGCGTTGTAGCCGATGCGTATTCGCGGCGGCTCTCAATCATCATCGGCTTCTTCCTGATGGGTGTCGCGTTCCTCATCGAGGGTTTCTTTCCCGTTTTCGCGCTGATTCTGCTCACACAGGTGTTATGGGGACTTGGCTACACCTTCACCAGCGGCGCGACGCAGGCCTGGCTCTCGGATGAGATCGGCGAGGAGAACGCCAACCGCGCCTTCCTGCGCGGCAACCAGTTCGACCTGGCTGGCTCGCTGGCCGGGATGCTGGTTGCCATCCCGCTGGGGAACCTGGCGGTGAATCTTCCCATCCTGGTTGGCGGGGCAGCAATTACAGCGACCGCGCTCGCGCTGGCGCTGTTCATGCCCGAGCATGGCTTCAAGCCCGCCCGCCGCGAAAGCCGCAACACATTCCAGCACATGGCCGATATCTTCAAGAAAGGGATGTCGGTCACCCGCTCCCATCCCACCCTGCTGGCGGTGCTGGGGATCGGCTTCATCTATGGATTGTATTCGGAAGGCTGGGATCGCCTGTGGGTGAAGTATCTGGTGGACAACTTCACCCTGCCAAGCATCTTCGGCATGAACGAGGTGGCTTTCTTTGGTTTCCTGCGCGCGGGCGGGATGCTGTTGTCCATCGCGGCGACGCGCCAAGTCGAGAAACGACTCGATGCCAGTCACGCGCCGTCCATCGCGCGTGCCATGCTATGGATCACCGTCCTGCTTTCGGCGGCCATCTTCACCTTCGCGTTCTCGCCGGCACTGGCGGTCAGTGTACTTGCAGTGCTGATGGTGAGCATCACGCGCAATGTGATGGAGCCGCTCTACAATGCGTGGGTCAACCAGCGCCTCGACTCGGAGACGCGCGCCACGGTCATTTCCATGTCGGGGCAGGTGGACGCCATCGGGCAGATTGCCAGCGGCCCGGTCGCGGCATTCATCAGCCTATCGTCCATCCGCGCCGCGATCACCATGGCGAGCCTGCTGCTCACGCCCGCCCTGCCTTTGATCGTGCGCGCCAACCGCCTCCACGCGGACAATCGGCCTGCTCCCGTAACCGAGGAGAGTCAACCCGCCGACTAGCGTTCATAAAAGATGACGGTCACTTTGGAAGTGACCGTCATCTTAATTATTTTGCACTCCGCTTCTATCCGCACGTACCCTCTACGCCCTCTCACTCATCCAGCATTGGATTCGATTGCTTCTGCCGCATAGTTCCCTGTGTGGCGCGTATGATCCAGCCAATGGGATTGCCTTGTCGGTATGGCGAACGGAGGCGATATATGTGACTCCAGAATGCCAAGGATGTCTCCATCAACAGTCTCGTCGAATTTGCGGGCGAACAGATTCTGACTTGCCATCAGGAAATCGGCATCTTTGGATGTGAAATCTCGTGGGCGCAACTTTATTGTCCCCATCGGCACCCAATCAATCGTCCTTTTATCGTCGTTCACGATGGTTCCCTTATAACTGGTATTCATGATCACCGTTTGAAAGAATCCTTCATCCGCGATAAAGGTATTCCGATAGAATTCCTTGAATCTTTCGACTTCGGGATTGTAGGATACAAATTCACAGAACCTTCGGCTCAAGATCATCCATTGATTTCCAATATATGGAATCGCGCCTCGAAGGAATGGGCGTTTAAGAACAGGAGCGTTTACTATTTCCTCACCAGACTCGGTGACATAGTTTTCTATGCGCGATAACGTATCGGGACGGAACTCGCTTTGATTAGCCACTTTGAGAAAATCTTTTCCTTTGTGCAGACTAAGAAAGTTATGGATGTAGGCCTGCGATTTTAGAGGGAAATCCTGTGCGCTAAGGTTAATAAAGAATTCCCATTTCGGACTCGTTTTCAATAGCTCCTTGATACCTCTCAATTCAGCGTCCACCAGGCTATATCCGCCCCAAAGAGCCTTTTCGCTCTTCAGCATGGAAGCGTTTGAAAAACCTGCCAGAAAGTCCTGAATTTCCTTATGCAATCCTGCACCAGATCTTTTATCCACATGGATCAGGTAATGGTTGGCAGGGTGATAGATGGCCCGGAAGAGTCTTTTGAACTGATTGGGGTAGCGATGTACCAGGATGAGGTATGCAATCATGTCTTTCAATCTCCTATATTCTGTACCCTTTCAATCATTTGACCGGGCCAACTCTGCCCGTGTCCTGCGCTCGCAAAATCGAGGCTGCGGGCAGGTATCCCCCAATGATTGAGAAGATACTGTAAACACTAATTACAGTGGATGGACGAGTTTTCAGTAAATGGGCACTTGCACACGAAATTTATCCCCTGTTCTCAAATGCGCTCTTCATTTCTTCGATGCAAACCCAGGACATGACCGACAACAGTAATAACCATCCCCGCTGGTATGACTGCCTGGCATTCGATCTGTTTCTGGAACAACAAATGGCTCAAGGAAAATGGGCTGACGAAATTGTTTCCCCGCCAGATGCTTTGGAACGAACAGCCCAAGTACAGTCTGCACTGTATTAACTTGACTTAAGAATTATAGCACATATTCCCTTGTATCTAATTTGTCAACCGCCACAAATAATCGATTGTGATGCTGGATATGACAGTCAATGATTGTCACTTCGGATCCCACTTCATCCGCATGTAGACTCCACCTTTTTTCAATTCATCCAGCATTTGGTTCAATCGTTTCTGTTTTGTGGCCTCCTGTTTTGCGCGTTGAATCCAGCCAATGTAATCGTTCTGCTGATACGGCGGACGCGCGCGATACGCGTCCATTAATCCGTGCGTGTTCAGCGCGTCGCGAAGGAATTCGGGCATCGGGTAACGCGGACGTGTTGGCATGCATCACCTCATTTCTTCAACATGCATAGCGCCTGGCGGATCTCACCAAGATGATACGCAGAATGCACGACAATTGCCATGGAACCGCCAATCGTATCTTCGTTCCACGTTGGATTATCGCGGATCGTTTTGTCGAGACGGCGATAGGTCTCTTCGAATTTTAATTTCAGCGCGGCCCACTCCTCCGGTGTGACCTGTTCCACGGTGCGCCAGATCTCGTCCCAGTCTACGGAACTGGTGTCTTGGTGAACGATGTAGCGTTCGAGGACTTCCAAATAGAAGATGACGTGAGTTGTCTGCGCGGCGAGGGAGGCGCATTTGCCACCAACGGGGATGGAAGCCTCCTGGGCGGAAACAGTTTCCAGGGTCTCCAGGAGAGAGGTGCCTTCGTCCAGGTAGATGCCGTGATGATGCTCGAAGGTCTCATCCAACAGGTTTAAGATCGAGTTTAGAAAATCTTCCTGCTTGATGGCTTGAGTCTTGTGGAGGGAACTCATAAGGTCATCTCCTTTGGCAAATAAAGCAGCCCCTGCATTTTAGAACATATTTTCTATTTTGGCAAGATGGAAGCCTCTTCTTCGCCTGTGGACGAGTTCAGGAGCTATTCCCAAAAAGTCAGCTCACCCGCACTCCCCGGCACTTGCGCCCGGGGCAAGTGTGTGTCAGGTGCGAGTGTCGCGAAAGCGGACTCCCCTCTCCTCGCGGGAGAGAGGCTGGAGGTGAGGTTAGATGGCATTCCCTCCTCCGTGTGGCGCTTACGCGAAAATGGATTAGGGTTTTGCTTTCTTGATTAGTGATTTGCGACCCAACAGCATTTGCGCTGTGAATTTACCAAATGATGGCGGCTCAAGATAGGAATTACTCAGATGCTCTAATAAAGTGTAATAAAGAAAGCCTAAATGATTACCCTCTAATGAACCAGTTTTGTCGCCTGGAAGTGGATGAAAATACCAATCGTAATCATCACTCTCTGCCTCATCAGGATAACGAACAAAAGTGAATTTATCTCTAGAAGTACCGTAGATAATCACACCTGAGTTAAGCATAACAGTGACATTTGGAAGGAAATTTTTAGAACGACTATTGTAAAATGGGGCAATTTCTTCAAAAGCAAAATCACCGATATCGACAAACAAAATAAACGAAAGCAGTTTGTTCAAAACGCGATTTCTGCTGCCTAGCATCATATCGCGTATCAAGGTTTCATCAGTTAGTTGTCCATTACAAGCGGTATTGGGAATTTCTTCATGAAACAGGCGGCTTTTTATATCCTCCAACACATTACTAAACCCTTGTAAGTAATTTCCAGATTTATAATAGCTTGACTTAACCTCTCCAAAAGCATAAACAGAATCAATAGGGACGTATTCTGTACCGTCTTTTGTGGTCATAAGGGACGGGATATTGAAGTTGTCGGCAACAATAATGTCTAGCTGAGAACTGACCTCACCGTTTACATCAATTAGGTGACCATGCGTGACATAATAACGAGGAGGAAGCATACGTTTAAGGTAATCCCGGATACTTGCCTCCACTTCATTTCCAGCGGCACGGATGTCCGATTTGTGTATTCTGATTGCGTCTTCCCGTGCCTTCAGAATGTCATCCGCATCTGACTTAAATATTCCTGGGATGTCAAGTTTCTTTTTGTCAGTTGTCATTGTTATTTCTCCAGACAGATACGCTATGGGGATTATACTCTCCTCCTTTGCATCATACTTTCATTAACCTCCCCACTTGCCCAGTTGCGCGTTTAGTCGGATGGCCTTATAGTCGGATGGTCGAGCGGTTAAAAGACTATTCGACCAACGACCATCAGACTAGGAGACCCCATGCACGGATACGGCTGGTGGATGGCAATGCGTCAGGGCGACGAAAAGCCCAAGGTAACACGAGAACTCTTATTGCGCGTCCTCACCTACGCGCGCGGATACTGGGGACACATCG
>DAOTXP010000069.1:0-1788 GCA_034435275.1 Anaerolineales bacterium
TGGGCCTGGACGATGGATTTGGCGATGGCCAGACCGAGTCCCGATCCGCCCTGCTCGCGAGAGCGCGCTGTGTCGAGACGATAGAAGCGGTCGAAGATGCGGTCGAGGTCGCCGCTCGCGACGCCGGGGCCTGAATCCTGGATCCAGATGAGGAGCCCGTCCTTCGTCCCGCGCGCCGCGAGGGTCACTTTTCCGCCGTCAGGCGTGTGACGCAGGGCGTTATCGAGCAGATTCGTCAACACCTGAGTCAGGCGCGAGGCGTCGGCCTGGATGTCGGTGATTTCGTCGGGGATTTGTAAATCGAGGCTGATGTTCTTTTGCTGGAGATGATACTGATAGAGAGAGGCCACTTCTTGTAGCAGTTTCTTCGGCCTGACCGTTTCCATCTCCATGGAAAGTTCGCCCGCGTCGGCCAGCGAGAGAGTACGCAGGTCGTCCACCAGATGTTCAAGCCTGCCCGCCTCGTCACGGATGATCTCGAAGTTTTCGCGCGTAGGCGGCAGGACGCCGTCGTGCACGGCTTCGGCGTGGCCGAGGATCAGGCTGAGCGGCGTGCGCAGTTCGTGGGCGATGTCGGCGGTCATCTGGCGGCGCGCGTTGACGGACCGCGCCAGTTCGGCGCTCATTTTGTTGAAGGCGCGCGTCAGTTCGCCGATCTCATCGCGCGAGCGGACGAGGACCTGCTGACCAAGGTTGCCTTCCGAGATGGCATGAGTGGCGGCGGTGAGTTCGCGGATGGGGCGCGTGAGCGTGCGCGAGAGCAGGATGCCCAGCAAGAGCGCGACGATGGTCGCACCGAGGGCGCTGTAGAGCAGTAAACTGTTCACGCGCTGGATGAATTCCTCCTCGCGCGGGGTACCCGGGAAGGGCATGCGCTCCAGGATGAGAACGCCGACGGTCTCCCCATCCACAGTGATGGGAATGCCCCAATTGAGTTCGTGTTCGGGGATGCGATCGCCCGTATGAAAGCCGCCGCCTTCGCAGAGCGCCTGTCCGCCGCTATCGGCAATCGTGAAAGACGGGTAGTTCCCTTTGTTCTCTCCGGGAGGGCCGGACGGGAAGGCATCCTGCACGCCATCCCAGGAGCCATTGGTCTTGTAGAAATTCGCCAGTTCGGCGACGAGGTCATCGCCGCGGCCGACGGCCACGAAGCGGTTGAATTCATCGCGGGTGTTTTGCCGCGCCAGCAGGACGACGATGATGATACTGATCAGGCCGATGGCGAGGAACGCGCCGATTAGTTTTAGAGTGATGGATCGCATGAGTTATTTCTTTGCAAAGCGGTAGCCCACGCCATACAGCGTTTCGATGTAACGCGGCTCGCGCGGATTGGGCTCGATCTTGGCGCGCAGATTCTTGATGTGCGTGTCAATGGTGCGCTCGTAGCCTTCGTAGCGGATGCCTTGGATGATGTCGAGCAGGTCGAGGCGCGAGTAGACTCGTCCGGGCGAGGACATCAGCGCGGCCAGCAGGTCGAATTCGGAGGGGGTCAGGTCAACGTATCGGTCACCTACGCAGACCGTGCGTTCCTCGCGGTCGAGGGTGATGTCCTGAGCCTGGAGGACTTTTGCGGCGGGATCGTCGCTTCCGCTTCGGCGCAGGACGGCGCGCACGCGCGCCATCAGTTCACGCGGACGGAAGGGCTTGGTGACGTAATCGTCCGCGCCGATCTCGAGGCCGATGACGCGTTCCTCGTCGTCCACGCGGGCGGTCAGCAGGATGATGGGCGTGTTGCGCTCGGTGCGGTGCTGGCGCATGAACTCGTATCCATCCATTTCAGGCATCATG
>DAOTXP010000070.1:0-8560 GCA_034435275.1 Anaerolineales bacterium
CCGAACAATCCCCCCAAAACAATGGCAATAATTGCAACCAGCGTGGCAACTGTGATCAGAAGTGCAATGGCAAGATACTCAAGCAGCATGGAAATCCTCGGTGGTACGTGAAAACTGCCACTTACTTTCGGCAAAGTATATCATAAGAGATTTTGTCAGACCAGACAAAGTGTTACATTTCACAAAATTAGAGGATAATGGTCATAAATTGACAAGGATTGTGGGAATAAAAAACGGCGCAAGATTGTATTTTGCGCCGCAAGGTAACTACCCCAAATAATCCCGCAACAACCTGCTCCTCGCCGGATGCCGCAGTTTTCGCAGGGCCTTGGCTTCGATCTGGCGGATGCGCTCGCGGGTCACGCTGAAGAAGCGGCTGACCTCTTCCAGTGTGTGATCCTTGCCATCCTTCAGCCCGAAGCGCAGTTCCAACACCTCGCGCTCGCGGTCGGTCAGCGCGGCCAGCGCATGCTGGACCTGTTCGCGCAGCATCTCGCGCGAGGCCGCATCGAGCGGTTCGAGGGCGTCGTCGTCGGGGATGAAATCGCCCAGTTGACTTGAATCCTCGTCCCCCACCGGGCCTTCGAGCGAGACCGGTTCTTCGGCGGAACGGAGCACGCGGTCCACTTTGCTGGTGGCGCTTTCCCACCTGCGTTGAACGGCAGGATCGAGCGGCGTGCCCTCGGCCTGAGCGCGCAGGACGGCCTGCACGTCTGCCGTTGGTAGATAGCCGACCTCCAGGGCAAGTTCCTCGGTGCTCGGGTCCCGGCCAAGTTCCTGCACCAATTGCCTCTGGGCGCGCAGGATGCGCGTGATCGACTCGAACAGGTGCACCGGGATGCGAATGGTGCGCGCCTGCTCGGCAATCGAACGGTTGATGGACTGGCGGATCCACCACGTGGCATACGTGCTGAATTTGAATCCGCGACGCGGATCGAATTTATTGACCGCGCGCAGTAACCCAAGATTGCCCTCTTGAATCAAATCGAGGAACGAGATGCCGCGCCCAAGATAGCGTTTGGCTACGCTCACCACGAGACGCAGATTGGCGCGAATCAGCGCGTGGCTGGACTCCTCGGCACGAATGTGCACCGCGTCCATTTCCACTTCGAGCAATCTATCTTCAGGCAGATGGGAATATAAAGTACGTTGCACCGGCAGGTCGTGATGAACGCGGATGTATCCGAGCAGCCAGTTGGCATAATCGCCGGGCAAAAGATAGAAGCACAGGAACAGGCTGTATGCATGGCGGACGAGTCCCTCCCATAACTGGTCGGTGCCCCACTGACCGTTATCGAGGAATGTGCGCAGGAACGAGGGGCTCTCGATTTCCCAGCCCAGGCGCAGGGTCTGCGCTTCGGCTAAGACGAGGGACAGATCTGGCAGGTGGCTTTCGAGGCGTTCGGCGTCCTCGTTCAGCCTCTGCCAGGCGGTGAGCATCTCGGTCACAATCGCATGGTAGACCGCGCAGCAAAGTTTTACGCCCTTGCGCAATGGGCGCCGCCGCAACTGGCCCAGCAACCGTTCGGCTTCGATGCGCGTGGAGAGACGAAATTCGCTGTCTGCGTCCAGCAATTTGACCTGCCCGATCTCGCGCAGGTACAGCCGCACCGGGTCTTCGGAAAGTTCTCCCGAGAGATCAATCGTGGACAGGTCGAGCGACTCATCCAGCGCCTCGTCCACTTCGGCGAGACTGCTTTCATCGGGTTCGCCCACCTCGTCGCTCACAGAGACCAGAGCAGGTTCCTCAATCAGCAATTCGTCCAGGTCGGCCTCCTCGAGCGCGCCCACAGGCAAATCGTCCGCCTCTGATTCGGCGGGCAGGGAGGCTTCCTCGATCCGTCCCGTCCGTTTCATCGGCGGGCGTGGCCGTTTCCGAGGAGTCGGTCTGGCGCGTCTTTTCTTGATCATCCTATACTCGCCGGTGACTCAACTGACGATTGGCCTGGTCCAGATCGCGCAGAAGTTTCGTATGACTTAACACCAATTCCTGATAAGAGGCGGCCCGCAGATCGCCCTGTTGCTGGGCCTCCTCCTGCAGGAAGCGCAACTGGTTCAGGCTTTCGTTCAGCCGCGACTTCCGCAGTTTGATGATGCTCCGCTGTAATTCCTCCAACAGGCGGTCATCCAGAGGTTCGGGCCCCTCGGCCACAGCCTGCAACTGATGCACCAGTTCCTCGAGCGATTCGGGCAGGTGCATCACCACGAACGGATGATGATCGGCCTCCACCTGTTCGAGCGACTGGCGGACGACCCGCAACAGCATCTGATGGTCAGTATACTCGAAATCCTCCGGCGAAAGCGGCGCGAGGTGAGCCTGCTCAAGGAGACGGTCGAGCCGATACAGCAACTCCGGTTTACGGAACAGGATGGCGAGACAATTCAGCTCGACCTTGCGGGACGAACCGACCACGAACGCGGCCTCGACTTTGGGCTCGGCGGCGCGGTCATCCGTCCGCGGGCGCGCCCGCCTCCCACGCGGACCCTGTGCCTGCGCGCCGATAAATGCGCGTTCATCCACCTTGAGGAAGCGCGCCAGCCTCTGCGTGAAAAACTCCCTGTCTGCAGGCATTGGCAGGTCGCGAATAAGCGGCAGTACTTGATTCGCAATTTCATTGACGACCCTGCGGTCATTCAGGTTTCTGCCTTCGGCCAGAGAGACCATCACGTGCTCCACGATGGGTTTGGCGTCGTCAACCAGCCGTTTCCATTCTTCCTTGTCCCGCGCCACGATTTCGTCGGGGTCGAGCCCTTCGGGCAGGGAGGCCACGCGCAGGTCGGCTTGCAGACGCGCTTCATTGCGGAGCAGTCCGCGCGCGTCGAAGGCGAGTTCGCCTTCCTTGTCCATGGCCAAGCGCGCCGCCTCGAGTCCACGCAGGACGGCTTTCTGGCCCGCGGTGTCCGGGTCAAGGGCCAGCACAATCTTGCGCGTAAAGCGCTTGAGCAGGCGCAGTTGGTCTTCGGTGAGCGCCGTGCCCATCGGCGAGACCACGTTCTCGTAGCCCGCCTGATGCAGGGCAATCACATCCAGGTAGCCTTCGACGATCACGGCCTGATCTGCGGCGCGGATCGGCTTGCGCGCCCGGTCCAATCCGTAAAGCAAACGGCCTTTGGAGAAGATTGGCGTTTCGGGCGAGTTGAGGAATTTCGGAATGTCGTTCGGGTCCATGACGCGCGCACCGAAGCCTGACATCTTTCCATTCTCGTCGCGGATGGGAATCATGATGCGGTGGCGGAAACGATCATAGATGCGGGTTGCGTGCTGCGGGTTGCGGGTTGCGTCGCCTTCGTCAGATTCGCGGACAGTGAGGAGTCCCGTCTCGATCAAATCCTGTTCGGAGTAGCCGCGCGCGGTGAAGTGTTTTAATGCCGCGTCCCACGCGTCCGGCGCATAGCCGAGACCAAAAGTTTCGATGGTTTGATGGGTCAATTTCCGCTGTTCGGTCAGGTAATTCAGAACCTCCTTGTTTTGAAGCAGATGGCCGCGATAAAAGATGACCGCCTCCTCGAGCAGTTTGCGCAGGTGATCGTAGACCTCCTTCTGCTCAGGCGTCTCGCGTTGATAGGCCTCCAGTATGACACCCGCGCGGGCGGCCAGTTTCTGCAGGGCCTCCTTGAAATCAATCCCCTCTTTCTTCATCACGAACTTGAAGATATCGCCGCCCTCGTTGCACGCGCCGAAACAACGCCAGGTCCCGGTCTCCGGCCAGACGACGAAGGCGGGCGTGTGCTTGTTCTCGTGGAAGGGACAGAAGCCCGTGTAGTTGCGCCCCGCGTGACGCAGTTTGACGCCCGCCTCGGAGACGAGGTCCACAATATCTATCTTGCTTTTGATTTCGTCAATTGCGGTCATAGTGTGATTGAATTATAGGCGCGCTTGAGTGGAATGGCAAATCTGATGCCAATCAGACAAAACGCTTATACAATGGGATTGTCCAAGGAGGCCGCCATGTTCAACCGCTTTACGGGTATTCCCATTCCCCGTCCGGACAGCGCCTCGCTGACCGCATTCGGATTGATCATGCTCAACATGGCCTTCAACGTGCTGGCCAACGCCAGTTTTCGCATCTCAGCCATGAGCCCCACGTGGCGCGGCATTCTGACGTGGCAGGTGGTCGGCAACCTGGCCGGTTTCGTCACCGTCATCACATTGACGCTATTGCTGCGCCACATGCCTCTCAGCCTCGCCTTCCCGCTGACGACCGGCCTGGCTGTGCTGGGCGTACAGATGATCGCGTCCATCTGGCTGTTCCACGAGCCGATCAGCCAGCGGCAATGGCTGGGAACTCTGGCCATCGTAATCGGTATCTGGCTTATTCAACGCTAATGGATGTCGTCCGTGCGTTCATCCGCCGCTTCGATGGGTGGCTCAGCCGCATCGAAGGTGTGGAGCCGTTTACAGACGACCCGCGCTGCATCATGCGGATTCAGGTCAGCCGGGCAAAACACGACCTGATCCTGCCCGATCGCGTGATCCCGCGCGGCGCGGATGTCCTCCTGCTCCACGCCTGGAACGAGCGTATGCCGCGCATCCCGTCCGATGGGCCCGACCTTGCCTATGCGGTTCGATACCGCCAGCGGAGCATTGCATCACTGAAATTGATCGCGCGGCACATCGCGTCCACGCCTTCGCTACAAGAAGTGCAAGCCGTGGGCGGCATGACGGCGCACATCAGCCTCGAGCACGCCCGCGGAGGGCGCGCCATGCTCGAGCATCTTGGATTTACCCTCATGCCCTACCATCGTCCCTTGGGCGCATTCGGCGAGTTCTGGGAGAATTTCTACACCTGGTGGCTGATGTGGACGTTCAACCCCGCCAGCACCCGGCATCGAAAATTATGGAGGTTGCAGAGAACGGAATTCTGGATGGCGAAAGACAGATTCCTGGAAAAGTACGGCGGATACAGCGCCGCATGGTTTTGACCGGAACAGCCCCTCCCAAAGATTCACGTTTTCAGGTACAGTTGGCAGATGGACTCGCCAGCCAAAGAAATCTACATTTCCGTGGATGTGGAAACCGCCGGGCCGGACCCTGGCCAGTACTCGCTGTTATCCATCGGCGCATGCCTGGTCTTCGATCCTGCAAAGACATTTTATGTGGAAATACAGCCTGTCAATGAGGCGTTCACATCCGAGGCTTTACAGACAAGCGGATTGGAGATGGGGAAGTTAAAGGCACACGGCCTGCCGCCTGAGGAAGCGATGCGCCAGTTCTTGGATTGGATCGCGAAGAACACGCCCGCCAATTCCCGACCGGTGTTCGTAGCATTCAACGCGCCGTTCGACTGGATGTTCATTGCGGATTACTTCCATCGCTTTCTCGGTCACAATCCCTTCGGCCACAAAGCGCTTGACATCAAGGCCTTTTACATGGGCCTGACCGGCACGCAATGGGAGCATACGGGGTTTCAAGAGATAGCCAGACATTACGGGTTCGAAAAGCCCCTGACCCATCACGCTCTCGAGGATGCCATTGCACAGGCGGGACTCTTCCGCAGAATGCTGGCAGAGCGAAGAGGCTGACGTAAGCCCGAATCCGATTACAGAAAAGGAGCTGACCATGAGCAATTCATCCACTGCACCGAAAGAGGACCTCGAGCGCATTCTCCAATCTGCGAAACGATTGGGCGTGGAAATGAACGAGGCGGACGCCCTGCAATGGCTGACGGCCATGTCCGCCGGCCAGCCCGATTCAAACATCGTGATGGACACGCGCGCCGGGGTCTTCGGGCACAAGGTGAGCATGCTCGATTTCAGCAACGCGGACCTCGAGCACTTCCGCAGACTCGGCCGCCTGGTGGAGTTCAGCGACGTGCCCGGCGTAGTCGAGACCGCGCTGGCGCTCTCCGGCTCGGCGGCGCAGTCCAAGATCCAGACCTATCCCGGCGACGCGGACTACTTCGAGCGGATCAACATCCTCGCCGAGAGCCGCGAGGCGGCCTGCAAAATTCTGGCGGACCTGATTCGGCAAAAAGCCCTGCAAACCGTCAAAGGCCCCACTTATCTGCTGATCGAGGTCAAATTCGGGTCATATCCGATGGATGTCGTGCGCGGCGGCAAGCCCAAGTCCAAAGGCAGTTCGATCACGTGGTCACCGCGGGAGATCGAGGCCGGTCAGTTCGACGCCTTCCTGCCGGACGGGCAGACGGTGGTCATTCGCTGGGAGGACGGGATGCTCGAACCCGGCTGGTGCAAACTGGACTGGGTGACGACCGACGGGGTGCGCGGCCAGCTCGTCAACGCGAGCAACATGCTCGACGTCACATGGGAGGCGCCCGACGGGACGATCACACCGCTGGACGGTTACCTGGATCCGTACTTTCAGGAAATCTATCTCGAGGCGGAGTCCGTTCCCATCTTCTCGAAACTCGCACAGCACGTCTCGGCGGACGCGCTCGACGATTACGTGGCGCAGTTGGAGCACGAGATCAACAAGTACGTGACGACGGACATCAATTACGGCAAGGCCGCCAAACGGATGTACAACGTCTTCCGCCTGACCGGGCGATACGAGGAGGCCGTTTTCATTCGGGAGTTGTTCGACGAGCCCACCTCGATGCTCTACCAGGTCTGGTCGCTCTTCCGCACGATGGAGGAATGCTGTTCGCCCGGCTCGAAGATTCCCATCGAGAGCGTGATGGCGCAGGCAGACCAGTTGATCCTGTCGGTGATCGAGGCGCTCGAGGGAAGCGAGGAGACCGCCGTGGTCAAGCACCTGCTTCGACTCCGCCGCAGTCTCGACAAACAGGAAAGCGGACACGCCATGCACGCGGACGTGGAAGCCGCCCGCGCCGAGGTGATCAACCTCGTCAACAATTTCTTCTACGAGAAGATGACCGCCCTGCCTTCGATTAAGATCTACATGGACGAGGTTCGGGGAAAGTGATGACGAACCGCGGATGGATGACAACGGACGACAGACAACAGCTCGTGATTCGTGGTTTGTCGTTCGTAGTCCGCAGTCCGAATTAGAACCCTTCGAGTTTGCTCAAATCGGCAACGCTGTTGGCCAACGCCGCGATCCGCTGTAATAAGCCCAGACGATTTTCCTGCAACTTCTTGTCTTCAGCCATGACCAGCACTTTATCGAAGAAGGCGTTGACGGCGGGTATCATCGGCAAGAACGCATTGAGGAAATCATCCACGCTTCCTTCCCGACGTGAGGCTGATTCCGCTTTTTTGAGCGCCGCGAACAATGCTTTTTCTTCCTTCTCCACAAAGGCCTTTTCCGAAACTTTGAACGTCTTCTCCTGGTCGCGCGTGATGCGGACACAACGCGCAAACCCCGGCAAAATCTCGCGCCAATCCTCACGCTCGACCCACGCCTGCAACTGCCTGACCGCCCGCGCCGAACCGGCGGGGTTGTTCGACTGCTCCGCCAGGACGGCGTCCACCACATCATAGCGATAGCCCATGTCTTTCAAGACGACCGACAGGCGTCCCGCCAGGAATTCGAGAATTTGTTTCTGCGCTTCGGGCGTGACCTCAATCGGCTGCGTCGCCCCAGACTTTTTCACCGCCTCAGCCAGATCGAAGTCGGCGTTATGCTCGATGAGCGGCTGGACAATACCAATCGCGGCGCGCCGCAGACCGAAGGGGTCTTTCGCGCCCGTTGGGGCGAGACCCGCCGCGAAAAGACCGACCAGCGAGTCGATTCGGTCAGCGAGGGCAAGCGCCAGCCCAACTTTGCTGCGCGGCACAGGCTGATATTGCTCGCCGATGGCTTCCGCCACTTCGGGCTTCTCGCCGCTGCGCAGGGCATACTCGCGCCCGATGATGCCTTGCAGGGAGGTCATTTCGGTGACCATTTGGGTGGCGAGGTCGGCTTTGGATAAATACGTTGCACGTTGAACGTTGGAACGTTGACCGTCGTCCAAGCCAAGCATAACTGCCAGTTCTTCGGCTACCCTGAGCATGCGCTCGGATTTGTCGAGCATGGAGCCGAGTTTGGTGTGGAAGGTGAGACCCGCCAGTTTGGGGCGGAAGTCTTCGAGTTTGAGTTTCAGGTCTTCGCGGACGAAGAAGTTGGCGTCGGCAAAGCGCGCTCCCAGCACATGCTCGTTTCCTTGACGAACAATGTCTATGTGCAGGTCGTCCCCGTTGCGGATGGCGATGAAGTGAGGGAGGAGAGTGTCACGTTGACCCGTGTCACGTGACACGGGAACACCTGACACAGAAACACTTGACACAGGAACACTTGACACTTTCTGCACAGGAAAATATCGCTGGTGTTTCTTCATCACCGAAATCAACACATCGCGCGGCAGTTGCAAAAACTCGGGGTCGAAGCCGCCCATGACGGCGGTGGGCATTTCGACGAGGTTGGCGACTTCGCTCAACAAGTCCTCTTCGATGAGGGCTTCGCCGCCGACCAGCGCCGCGGCTTGTTTGACCTGTTCCACAATGGAAGCCTTGCGTTCTTCTTTATCGAGGACGATGCCCGCTTCGCGCATGAGGTCGAGGTACTTGTCGGCGGAGGGGATGGGGATTTCGGGCGAATCATACGGGCGCAGGCCGCGGCTGACGCTGCCGCTTGCAACGCCCGCGTATTCGAAGGGGA
>DAOTXP010000071.1:0-5128 GCA_034435275.1 Anaerolineales bacterium
CCGAGTCTCTCACGCCTCTCGGACCAGTTAGGGCGGCGACTCTCGCCCTTTGATCGCTCATTGGATTGGCTGGTGATTGCTTCCACACAGGAAGATCAGGTCGCGTCCCTGCCGCGCCTGGTGGAACGGTACAGACCAGAGTCCGTATTATGGGCCGGGAATGTGGAGGCTTCCTTCTCGGCGCGCAGTTTAAACGCGACTCTCTCCGGACTGGAGATTCCGGTCACTTTGGCGGAGCCGGGCCAGCGTCTCGACCTGGGGCGGGGCGCGTTCCTCGAAGTGCTGACGGTCGGTCCGCGCGGTGCGATCCTGCTGGTCGAATGGGATCAGTTCCGCGTCGTCCTGCCCATAGGCGCAGATTTCGATTCTTTTGCTGAACTGGAATATGGCCGCTTAATCGGGCAGACCTCAGCGCTCCTGCTGACAGACAGCGGCTACGCTCCCTCGAACCCTTCAGAATGGATCGCCATGCTTCACCCCCAGGTTGTTCTCCTCAGCGTTGACACCGCCGATTTAAAGGGCCGCCCAGACGCGGAACTCCTGGAAACGCTGGAGGACTACACGCTCCTGCGAACAGACGTCAATGGCTGGCTTCATCTCTCCAGCGACGGGCGGGAGATGTGGGTGGATGTGGAAAAGGGAAAATAAAAAAAGGACCCTGCTTTCGCAGAGTCCCTTTTGGCCAAAAGCGGCTTACACGCCGGAGAGGCTGCTGTTGATGGTCGAGAAGACGTTGCCGATGATCGGGCCGAGCAGCATCAGGACCGCGATAACGACAATGGCAACCAGAACGAGGATCAACGCATACTCAACCAGGCCTTGGCCTTTTTCCTTCGGAGCGAACAACATGGCGGCATTCTCCTTTCTTCAAAATCTGCTCTGACGAATTTCAGAGACAACCCTAATTATAGTGACATGTATTAAAAAGGCAAGATGCGCGCATCTGAAAATGTTTTCAAATCCTTAAGAAAATTCTTACAGAACTGTCTGGATGCGCCAATACGTTTCGTTTTAAACGAACTGGACTCTGCTCCCGCAGAGTCCAGTCTCTTATCGCCAGAGGCAGGCTTACACACCGGAGAGGCTGCTGTTGACTGTCGAGAAGACGTTGCCGATGATCGGGCCGAGCAACATCAGGACCGCGATAACAACGATGGCAACCAAAACGAGAATCAACGCGTACTCGACCAGACCCTGGCCTTTTTCCTTTGGAGCGAACAACATGGTGGTTTTCTCCTTTCTTCGAAGATGTTCTCTGACGAATTTCAGAGATGACCGTATTATATGAGAGGTGCGGAAAATGGCAAGGCGGGCGGTGTAAAAATTGTTTGCAATTCTTTTAGGAAAAGTTTGCAAAATATCCAACTTTAGTACTAGTGGAAGAGCTGAATCAGAGGCCAGTTGATGGCGAAGTCGTAAAGCCCGACTGCCACCAACAGCAACCCGCCGACGACGTTGATCGTCCGCGCCCGCATCGCGAACTGACGCGTGATCCAGCGCTGGGCCGCGCCGGAGAGAAACGACAGCGCCAGCAGGGGCAGGCCGAATCCCATCCCAAACCAGAAGAAGACAGTCAGTTTGCTCAAGGCCTCCGCGACGGTCAGTGACAGGGCAAAGATGCCCACCACCAGCGGCCCGGAGCAGGGCAACGCAATGGGACCGTATAGCAAGCCGTACAGAAACGCGTTGACAAACGGATGCGACAGGACAGGTACTTGAATCTGCGGCAAAGCCTTGAACGGGTTGACGTTCAGCAGTAACAGGACTCCCAACAGGATGATCAGCGCGTCGGCGATGGGGGTAATGAACGAAAGCGCCCGCCCAACGGAGACAGACAGAAGGGCGATCAGTCCGCCGAGCGCCAGCATCATCGTCAGGACTCCGAGCAGGACAAAGAAGCCGAGAAAATATCGGCCGGCTTTGTTCGGCAAGCCCACTTGTCCGCCGCTGAGATAGGCCAGGAAGCCGGGATACAACGGCAGGACACAGGGACTGGTCGTTGCCAGCAAACCGAGAGTGAGGGAGGTGAAAATGGCATCCATAGTTTATCGGCTTGAAGGAGGCTTAACTCTCTCTCAAGCCCAGTGAACTATATGCTCTCGTCCAGATACGGCTGAACGAACTCCAGCAGTTCTTCAGCGGACTTGATGCCGAACGGCAGGGGATGCGCCGCGCCGTGGCGGTCCACGACCAGGATCGGCGTGGAGGGCGGGTTCAGGAACTGGTCGCCGTATATTTGGGCGATCTCACGCGAGACTTCGGCCGGCGCAATGGCATACAACCAATCGAACGGGACGGATTGCAGGAATGCGCTCAGGTAGGCCGCGTCTTCATTCGGATCAATGTCGAGGCTGAGGCTGACGAAGTCGTCGCGCTCGCCCAGCAGTTCATGCAAGGACAGAATCTGCTCCTGCTGGCGGCGGCAATTGGAGCACCACACCGCCATCGTCTCGACCAGAATCACTTTGCCTTTGAAATCGTTAATGGTAAAAACCTGCCCGCTGCGGGAATCGGTGAACCGTGCCGAGAACCAGGCCGGTGACTCCATCGTCGCGCCCTCGGTCGGTTTTGCCATTGCATCCACAGTGGGCGTATCGTGCGGAATCATCGCGTCCGGGGTGGCCGTGCCCTTCTCCATCATCGCCTCTTCGGTCGGCTTATCCATCATGGCCTCCGGGGAGGCTGTCCCACCACACGCGGCAAGCACAAAGGCAAGTAGGATGAGCAGGTTCAAAAATACAAATCGTGTTTTCATCGGTTCTCCTTTGATTGCGGCCATGGTAGCCGCAAGGGATTAAGAGACTCCTGTAAAATCCTTACGATTCTCTGAACGGGCCCGCCCTGCTGTAATAAATTCATAAGCATCGTGTGCGCCTGCCAATGCAGAATCGAGTATCATTCGACTCACATGGGCGAAAAACTGATCCTCATCGTGGAAGACGAGCCCAGCATTGCGGAGGTGGTCGGCCTGTATCTCAAACGGGCTGGCTATCAGACCCTGCTGGCCGCCGATGGCCGCGCCGCCATGACTCTGCTCGAGCGCCACATGCCCGACCTCGTCGTGCTCGACCTGATGCTCCCCGAAGTGGACGGTCTGGCCCTCACGCGCTGGCTGCGCGATCGCAGCGAGGTGCCGATCATCATGGTCACCTCGCGGCGCGAGGAAGCGGATCGCATCGCCGGGCTGGAGATGGGCGCGGACGATTACGTGGTCAAGCCGTTCAGTCCGCAGGAACTCGTCAGCCGCGTGCGCGCCGTTTTGCGCCGCGCCGACAAATCGTCCGCGGGAGGCGAGGGCGAACGCCCGCTGTCGTTTGGGGACCTGACCATTGATCCCGTCACCCGCGTCGTGGCGCGCGGCAGAGAGCAAATCGGCCTGACCGCCAAGGAGTTCGATATGCTCTATCATCTGGCGCGCCACCCGCGCCAGGTCTTCAGCCGCGAACAATTGCTCGAACGCATCTGGGGCGGCGCGGACTACATCGACCCCGGCACGGTCACCGTGCACGTGCGCCGCCTGCGCGAAAAGATCGAGGCTGATCCATCCAATCCTGTCCGGCTGCTCACGGTCTGGGGCGTGGGTTACAAATTCGAACCATGAAATCCGTCCTTCGTTATCTGCTTGGCGTGCTCCTGATCCTCTCGGTGACACTGGGGGTCTTTGTCCTGCTCATGAGTCCGCCGCTGGAAGAATTGCGCCTGATGGCGCTCTTCCTGCTCATTACCGCGCTCGTCTCCAGCGCGGTCGGTTACGCGGCTTATCGCCTCGGCTGGCTGGCCAATTCCCCCACCCTGCGCTGGACGCTTTTGGTCGGCTATGCCATTTCCAGCGCGCTGACTTTCTTCAACGTCTGGTTCAGCGCACGGATGATGTTCGCCAGCCAGCACGACCTGTTGCTCGCGATTGTCTTGTTGGTTTTTGCAGGCGGCATGGCCATGGCGCTCGGATATTTCCTTTCGAGCACATTGACGGATCGAATCGGCCAATTAAAGAACGCAGCCGACTCGCTGGCGCGCGGCGATTTGTCCACGCGTGTTGCCATCGGCGGGCGGGACGAAGTCGCTGCGCTGGCCGCGGCCTTCAACCAGATGGCGGCGCAGCTGCAGGCCAGCGACGAGAAACAGCGCGAACTCGAACGCCTGCGCACCGACCTGATCGCCTGGGCCAGCCATGATCTGCAAACTCCTCTCGCCTCCATCCGCGCCATCCTCGAGGCCCTCTCGGACGGCGTGGTGGAAGACGCGGAAATGGCCGAGCGGTATCACAAGACGGCGCGGCGCGAAATCCAATCGCTCTCCCTGCTGATCGACGACCTCTTTCAAATGGCACAACTCGACGCGGGCGGGCTGCCCCTCAACCGCGCCGACGCATCGCTCGCGGACTTGGTCTCGGATACGTTGGAAAGTTTCTCCGAACTGGCGGCGCGTCAGGGCGTGACCCTGGGCGGGTCCGTGGACCCGGACGCGGACCCGCTCCGCATGGACACCCAGCGCATCGGGCGCGTGCTGAACAACCTGATCGGCAACGCGTTGCGGCACACGCCGGCCGGGGGCGAGGTCGAGGTGCGGGCGCGGCGGGCAGGCTCAAACGTCGAAGTGACCGTGCGCGACAGCGGCGAAGGCATCCGCAGCGAAGACCTGCCGCGCGTCTTCGAACGTTTCTACCGCGGCGAGAAGTCGCGCAGCCGCGCCACCGGCGGATCGGGTCTGGGGTTGGCCATCGCGCAGGGAATCGTGCGCGCACACGGGGGTGAGATGCGCGCCGAAAGCGCTCCGGGCCAGGGCACGCGCTTCATCTTCATCCTTCCCAAAGATTAACCTTTTTATCACTCTCCTGTAAGATTTCCGTAAGGCAGGCTTCTTACAATCGAACCATCATGAAGCCGAACACGCAGCGATGGTGGATGCTTTTATTGTTTGGACTGGCGGCCTGCGCGCCGGTCGCTTCTTCGCCGTCCACAGGATCGAACGCTGAAATGTCCTCTCCCGCTTTGCCCGATTACGGGCCCGCGCCCGAATTTACCAACGCGGTCTGGCTCAACACAGACGGCCCGCTGACCCTGGCCGATCTGCGCGGCAAGGTCGTGGCAGTGGACATGTGGACCTTCGGCTGCATTAATTGCCAGCA
>DAOTXP010000072.1:0-1950 GCA_034435275.1 Anaerolineales bacterium
ATGGACCCAGTCCGTATGCCACGTAAAATACCTGGTAGCCCAAATAGGTTAGGAAGAGATAGGTGATTCCCCAAAACAGGCCGCTGAGGAACACCCCGCGTGACGGCATGGTTGTGAGTTCGTATTTCAGAAAATTGTATTGTTCCTCGTCAAGTTCCAAGAGCGGGCGGAAACTTGACAACGCGCCGAGGGAGACCGAATCCACATAGGTCATGATGATCATGGGAATCCAAAGCCAGATCGGAAAGACAGCCAGGATGGGATTGAATGTAAAAGTCGGCATCCAGCCATCCAACCAGACAAGGATGTGGAGGATGGCAACTTCCACAAACAGGAGACAGAGATAGGTGAGCCAATACGGGACGCGCTGTCGCTGGACGAAGTCCATGAAACGGTCAAGAAAACTCGGTGGGTAGGGTCTCGGTTCGGTCATCGCAATAAATGTCCTTGATTTGGATTTGGTCATTCACGGGTTCTGGGGTATTTTATGGCCCTTTCGAATCCATTTTGCGGTATTATACAGTCAATAACCTTTCAAACTGCTCTTCAATCCTTCAACCTTCCAAACCTTAAACCCCATGAAACTCGTCACCGTCTCCGAAATGAAAGCCATCGAATCCCAGGCCGACGCCAACGGACTCACGTACGCGCAGATGATGGAAAACGCGGGCCTGGGTCTGGCGCAGATCGTTCAGTCCCTTGGTTTCGAGGACGACGGGCGCGTCATCCTCGGGCTGGTCGGCCCGGGCAACAACGGCGGCGACGCGCTGGTGGCGCTGACCAGCCTGGCCGCCAACGGCTGGCGCGCCCGCGCCTTTCTGGTCAAGCGCAGAAAAAAGGACGACGAACTGATCCGCCGCTTCGAGCAGGCAGGCGGTGAACTGGTGGATGACGATGCGGATTTCGTCAACCTGGCCGCGTTCATCGAATCCGCCTCGGTCGTCCTGGACGGGGTGCTGGGTACCGGCATCAAATTGCCGCTCAAAGCGGACGCGGCGCGCGTGCTGGCCGCGGCACGGGACGCCCTCGATCAGCTTGACACGCGGCCCTTCGTCATCGCCGTGGACTGTCCCTCCGGCGTGGACTGCGACTCCGGTGCGGCCGCGCCCGAATGCATTCCCGCCGATTTGACTGTGACGATGGCCTGCGTCAAACAGGGACTGTTACGCTTTCCCGCTTACGAATTGCTTGGCGACTTGCAGGTTGTAGATATTGGCTTGCCTGACGATTTACTCGCGCTGAGTCAGATTACACGCGCGGCGGTGGATGAAGAGATGGTGCGCGCCATGCTTCCGCCGCGGCCGCTGGATTCGCATAAAGGCACATTTGGTACCGCTCTGATCGCGGCGGGTTCGGTCAGTTATACAGGCGCGGCGTATTTGGCGGGGAAGGCGGCTTATCGAATCGGCGCGGGACTGGTCACGCTGGCAATCCCTGCTCCGTTGCACGCCGCCCTGGCAGGGCAATTTCCCGAAGCCACCTGGCTGACCCTGCCGCACGAAAACGGATTCATCGAACGCGCCGCGGCCATCATCCTCGCCCAAAATCTCGGACGCTCTACGGCATTGCTGGTGGGCCCGGGTCTCGGAATGAAACACACCACGAGGGATTTTCTGGAAAAACTGCTCGAAGCCAAATTACCTCCGATGGTTTTGGACGCGGACGGGCTCAAACTGCTGGCGCGGATTCCGGACTGGCACAAAAAACTTCCTGCCCCCGCCGTGCTGACGCCGCACCCGGGTGAAATGTCCGTGCTGACCGGGCTGGAGCGAGAGGATATTCAGAAAGACCGCGAGGCGATTGCAAGCAAGTATGCAAAAGAATGGGGACACGTGGTCGTATTGAAGGGCGCGTTCACGGTGATCGCCGCGCCCGATGGGCGGATTGCCGTCATCCCGGTCGCCACGCCCGCGCTGGCGCGCGCCGGGACCGGGGATGTGCTGGCGGGCC
>DAOTXP010000073.1:0-30009 GCA_034435275.1 Anaerolineales bacterium
TGTCGCATCACGCCCCGGTCCTTCGCAAGTTTTTCGGCGTAGGCGAATTTCTGAACGCGTGTGCTCGACAACAATTTCTGTAAATCATCCAGCCGTTCGGCGCGGAATTCCAGCAGGGACGGGTCGGCCAGCAGGCGGTTGGCGTAGCCCGGTCGTCCGCCGCTGAGATGGGCGATCAACTGTGCGCGGCCGTTCTCCAACCCCTTGCTTTCCAGTTCTCTCTGAACTTCTTCCACCTTCAAGGGCCTGAGCCTTAACACTTCACAGCGTGAGACAATGGTTGGCAATAACTGTTCGGGGTTATCGGCGGTTAACAGCAGGACGGCGTAATCGGGCGCTTCTTCGAGAGTCTTGAGCAGGGCGTTGGCGGCGTTATCGTTGGCTTCCTGGAATCGCAGGAAGAGTGCCACACGATACTTGGATTGATACGGCTTGAGCGTGATCGTGCGCCTCACCTCGCGTACCTGTTCCACTTTCAAGATCCCGCCTTCGCTGTCGGCCTGCACGACGGCCAGGTCCGGGTGCTGCATGGACTCGGTCTGTTTGCAGTCGCGGCACTCGCCGCAGGATTCGCCGGGCGCGGGCGGGTTCGTGCAATTCAACGCCCGGGCGAGGCGCAAGGCCAGGGTGCGGCGGCCCAGGCCGGGAGGTCCCGCGAACAGATACGCATGGCGCGCCTCGCCGCGCGCGATGTGGCGGCGCAGCATGTCCACCGCCCAGTCGTGGCCGAGAAGATTCCAATGATCGGTCATTGCGTCAATCGTAAATCGAAAATCTGAAATCGTACATCCTCAATCCTGTCCCGCTCTCAATCGCAAATACGAATCATATCGCTCTGGGTGGATCTTGCCGGCTTCGAGCGCGGCGCGCACCGCGCAGCCCGGCTCGTGGATGTGGGTGCAGTCGCTGAACTGGCATTCGGCCACCAGCGGCGCGAGTTCGGGGAAGTAAGCGTCTATTTCTTCCGGCTCTGTATCCCATAACGCCAGCGACCTCCAGCCGGGCGTATCGGCCACGTAGCCTCCCTCCGCGAACGGAATCAATTGCCGCGCCACGGTGGTATGTTTGCCCTTGTTGATGGCTGTGCTGACCTCGTTCACGGCCAGCCCCAGCCCGGGCTGGAGCGCGTTGAGCAAACTCGATTTGCCCGCGCCGCTTGGCCCGGCCAGCGCGCTGATTCTTCCTGCCAGCCGTTCGTGCAATTCTTTCAGCCCCTTTTTCTCCGCGGCCGATGTGTAAAGCACCGGGTAGCCGATCTGCTGATACATCCCAAACATGGCCTTCGCCTCCTTCAGCCCGACAAGATCAATTTTGTTGGCGACGATCACGGCGGGAATCTTCTGCTTTTCGGCGATGACGAGGAAGCGGTCGAGCATCCTCAACTTTGGATTCGGATGCGCGCAGGCGAAGACGAAGACCGCCTGGTCGGGATTTGCCAGCAGCACCTGTTGATAGACGCCCTGCGGCCTCGGGTCCAGCCGGACCAAGGCCCGTTCCCGTTCTTCGACCTCTTCGATCACCCCGGCTCCATCCGTTAAGACTGTCACCCGCACGCGGTCGCCGACCGCGGCGATGTCGCCGGTGGCCTTGCCCTGCTTCAATCGTCCGCGCAACTGACAAACGACGAGGCCCTGCCCGGTCTCCACGGAGAAGAAACCGGACTGGGCCTTGATGATGAGACCTTGCAGACGAGGGGTATCGGTCAACGACTTACCAGGTGAATTCTATTATGGCCTCGGCGTCTTCGTGGGGATGCCGCCAAACGGGGTGGGCGTCTTGGTCACGCCGAAATTCGATTCGAACCAGTAGAGCGTCTGTGGACTGCCCTGATAGTAGATTTCCGTGATGCGCTGGAAGACCGGTGCGGCGTAATCTGAGCCTTCGCCGGCGTTCTCCAGCACGATGGCTACGGCAATGTCCGGCAGGCCGGTATTCTCGGCCGCGTCCGTGTAGGCCACGAACCAGGCGTGCGGTTCGTCGCTGCCCGTTTCTGCCGTGCCGGTCTTGCCTGCCGAAGGAATGTTCAGGTTGCGCAGACGGAAGGCGGCGGTGCCGCGCGGGTCATTGATGACCGAGAACATGGCCTCCTGCACGGCCTGTAACCGCTCCGGGAGCAGGGGCAGGACGCCGCGCGCCTCGGGTGCAAAGACATCCTGCGTCGTGCCGTCTGGCAATTGGATCTTTTCGATGATCTGCGGGCGGTAAAGGGTCCCGCCGTTGCCGATGGCGGAAACAAAACTTGCCACCTGGAGCGGCGTGACCAGCACGTCGCCCTGGCCAATGGCCTGATTAGTGGCCTCCAGCGCGCCGCCCGGCTCGAGGATCTGCCCGGCCTCTTCCGGTATCTCGATACCGGTCGGCGCACCGAGGCCGAAGGCGCGCGCCATCGCGGCGATGTCGCCGCCGCGCTCGTGATTGAACAGGTCGAGGCCGATGTGCCAGAAGTAGGGATTGCACGAGCGCATCAGGCCTTCCTTGAGCGTCAGCAGACCGCTGGGCGTTGAGTCGCTGGTGTTGCACTCTTGGCCGGCCTGTAGTCTGTCCTGGCAGTGATCCCAGGTCCAGTCGTTCAGCGTGAAGCCGGGGATTTCCGTGAAATGATACTGGCAGTCGTAGGTTGTCTCGGGGAGGTACAGTCCACTTTCCATCGCGGCGGACATGGTGATGATCTTGAACACCGAGCCGAGCGGGTACTGTCCCTGCGTGGCGCGATTGAGCAGAGGATTATCCGGGTCGTTGATCACGTCCCCGAGCAAAAAGCTGAAGTTGTAATTCTCCGGGTCGAACAGGTTGGGGTCGTATTCCGGGGAGGAGGCCATGGCCAGCACGCGGCCGGTATCGCGTTCGAGCACCACCACCGCGCCCTGGAATCCGGCGATGGCCTGCTGGACGTAGAACTGCATGTTCTTGTCCAGCGTCAAATAAACGGAACTGGAGGGCTGGAGAGGCGTCTCCGCCAGGTTTGCCACAATCTGGCCATTTGGCCCGATGACATACAACCTGCCTCCGTGCTGACCGGCCAATGCGTCTTCGGCGGCCAGTTCCACGCCGGCCGCGCCGACCCTTTCATCGCCGCAATAGCCCTGGCGCTTGTAGGATTCCATGTCCTCGCCTGAGATGCCGAGGGTGTAGCCCACGACCTGTGGAGCCAGACCGGCGTTGGCATAATAGCGCGAAGAATATGAATTGGTAACGAGGCCGCCCAGGTTCATGTCGAGCAGGCGTTTGCCCTCTTCGACGGAGGTGGTGCCGATGGGGATGTACCATTCCGGTGCGGAGACGGCGATCTTGCCTTCGATGGCTTCGGGCGTCACGCCGGTCAATCGCCACAATTCATTGAGGAGGGTGAAATAGGAATTTTCGTTGATCTGCCCGGATATGATGCCCAGGGCGACTGCATCGGTACGCGTCACGATGGGTTCGCCGCGGCTATCGAAGATCTCGCCGCGCTCGGGGGAGCGGCAGTCCATGGCCAGGCGGTTGCCCCCGGCCAATTCGGGCAGGATCAGGCCCGGGTCCCATTGGACGCGCCACTGTCCCTCTTCGAGGACGAGCGGCAGGGTCATGTCGCGTTCGAGAACGCCGGCCAGGGCCGTCTGATAGGTCAAATGAAAGGGGACCTGCGCCGCGTGCGGGCTGGTGACCGCGTTGGATGCTGTGAATTCGATGCCGTTCGCGCTCATGGTGGTGAGCGCCTCGCGGTGACGCGCGGCGAACTCCTCCTGCGTGTTTTCGTTGCGGACGGTCTGTGCGAGCAGTGCATACATCGCGGCGTAATCTTCGGCGCGATAGGCTTCGAGATAGGCGTTGGCGACTTCCGAGGCGTCCGGCACGGAGACGATTGTGACGATGGGCGGGGGCAGGGTGGGTGTGGGCTGAAATGGATTGAACCCGTTGGACTGACTGCATCCCGCAAAAAGGACTGCGGCCAGCACGAGGGGGAACCAGCGAAAATTCTTCATTCAAACCTTTCGACAAATCGAATCGTTCAAACCCGGACGGCTTTGCCGTCCAAAATGGATTCCGAGACCGGGCATTGATAGTTGAGATGCGTCTGACACGCCGACGGCGCATCGCCGCGCGGCGCGACTCCCAGCCGGCGCAGGGTGCGGATGAGGTGGCACAGCGGCAATCCCATCACGCTGGCGTAACAGCCTTCCATGCCTGCCACCGGCTGAAAGCGCGGGTGCTGGATGGCGTACGCGCCGGCCTTGTCGAGCGGGTCGCCGGTCAGGACGTAGGCATTGATCTCCTCGTCGCTGTAATCACGCATCGGCACGTCGGTGACACACAGGTCTTTCACCAGCATCCCGTCGTTCACGCGCAGGGCGGCGAGCCCGGTGAAGACCTGGTGTGTGTGTCCGCGCAGGCTTTGGAGCATGGATACGGCTTGGGTCATGTCGGCCGGTTTGCCGAGGATGACGCCGTGATCCACCACTGCGGTATCGGCGGCGATGACGAGGTGCTCCGGGCGGGCGAGTTTTGCCGAAGCGCGCGCCTTGGCCTCCGCCAGCCGTAGGACGTAGTCGCGCGGCGATTCGCCGGGGAACAGGCTTTCGTCCACGTTGGAAACGATCACGCTGAACATCCAGTTGCCCAGGCCGAGCAAATCCTGTCGGCGCGGAGAATTGGATGCAAGGATCAACAGCGGGCGTTCGGTCACAGGCAGGGATTCTAACATAGGCTTTGCGGGTTTTCGCGAGAGGATGTAAAATGTCTAGACTGAAATCATCTTGAGGAGGAGTCGGCTTTGAAACAGTTAAAAGATCGCATCCGCCGCGACGGCCAATATCTCGGCAACGGCATCCTGAAAGTGGACAGTTTCGTCAACCATCAGGTGGACCCGCTGTTGATGGACGCCTGCGGCAGGGAGTTTGCCCGCCGCTTTGCCTCGGTCGGCGCGACCAAGGTGCTGACGGCCGAGATCAGCGGCATCGCGCCCGCTGTGACCACCGCCATCCATCTCGGTCTGCCAGTGGTCTACGCGCGCAAGACCAAACCCATCACCATGCCCGACCAGGTCTATCTCACGCTGGCGCCTTCGCACACGAAAGGCCGCATGGTCGAGTTGATCGTCTCGCCCGAATACCTGGCGCACGATGAAAAGGTCTTGATCATTGACGACTTCCTCGCCTCCGGCGCGACCATCCTCGGCCTCGTTCGTTTGGCGGAGGCGGCAGGCTCGCGTATCGTCGGCATCGGCGCTCTCATCGAGAAGACCTTCGAGGGCGGCCGCGCCGCGCTCGAGCCGCTGGGCGTGCCCATCGAGTCGCTGGCGGCCATCACCTCGCTGAGCGAGAACGAGATTGTATTTGCTGACGATTAGCACGGGATGAATCTCTTCGCGCTGGCAATGCGGATGGCGCGCACGCTGCCCGGTCGAGCCCTGATCCGATTCCTGTTTGCCAATATGACCTTTGCCCTGCCCGTGGCGCGTCTGCGCGAGACTCCGAACCTGCTCGCGTTCAAGCATCCGCATCCCGCCTACGCGTTCCACGTGCTGATCGTGCCGAAGAAGGCGGTTTCATCATTGGCTGAACTGGACGCCTCCGACGCGGCCTTTCTGACGGATTTGTTTTCCACGGTGCAAAGCCTCGTGCAGGAATACAAACTCCCTGCCTATCGGCTGATCGTCAATGGCGGGGAGGTTCAGGATTTTCCGCAGTTGCATTTTCATCTTGTATCTGACGTAAGGGCACAGCGGGACGAATAATCGTCGCAATCCGCAAACGACTCGCTGTGCCCCTACAGGAATCAATACATGGACTCCATCGCCATCCTCGATTTCGGTTCCCAATATGCACAACTGATCGCCCGCCGCGTGCGCGAGGCGCAGGTCTATTGCGAGTTGTTCCCGTGGGACGCGCCGCAGGAGAAAATTCTTTCGATCCACCCGAAGGGATTTATTCTGTCGGGCGGGCCGAAATCCGTTTACGAGAATGGCGCACCGTTTATCCAAGACTTCATCTTGAAATCGGGTTTGCCCATTCTTGGAATCTGTTATGGAATGCAGGCATTAACTCACGCCCTCGGTGGCCAGGTGGACGCGTCCGCTCATCGCGAATATGGCCCGGCGGAAATCCAGCCGTTGATTCCCGGTACGATGCTCGACGTGATCTCCAAAGTATGGATGTCTCATGGTGACCGCATCACGCGCATGCCCGAGGGATTCGTGGCGCTGGCGAAATCGGGCAACAGTCCCTTCGCGGCCATGGGCGATATGACGCGCAAATATTTCGGTGTGCAATTCCATCCCGAAGTGCATCACACGCCGAATGGAATTGAACTACTCAAACATTTTGCAATTGACATTTGCAGCGTGAAGCCCCAATGGACGCCCGCCTCGATCATCGAAGAATCTGTGGCGCGCGTCCGCGCGCAAGTCGGGAAGGAGCGCGTGCTGGCGGCGGTTAGCGGCGGAGTGGACTCGTCCGTGGCCGCGGCGCTGGTGCACAAGGCCATCGGCGATCAGCTGGTGGCCGTGTTCGTGGACACGGGCTTGTTGAGGAGAAATGAAGGAGAGCAGGTCGCGTCCGCGTTTCGCGAGCATCTGCATTCTGAATTGATCGCGGTGGACGCGGCGGATGAGTTCCTCGACGCGCTGAACGGTGTGACGGAGCCGGAGCAAAAGCGAAAAATCGTCGGCGAGAAATTCATCCGTGTGTTCGAAGAGCAGGCGCGTCGACTTGGCCAGCCAAAGTTTTTGGTACAGGGAACGATTTATCCCGACGTGGTCGAGTCATCCGCCCCGGATAGAAATAAGGCCGAAAAAATAAAGACGCATCACAACGTGGGCGGCCTGCCGGAAGACATGCAATTCGAACTGGTCGAGCCGTTGCGATATTTATTCAAGGACGAGGTGCGCGCGGTTGGTGAAGCGCTTGGATTGCCGGAAGCGCTGGTTTGGCGGCAGCCGTTCCCGGGTCCCGGCCTGACCGTGCGCTGTCTCGGCGAGGTGACGCGCGAGCGCGTCTCCCGTCTGCGCACCGCGGACGCGATCCTGATCGAGGAGTTATCCAAAGCGGGCTTTCTGGGCAGGGGCGCGGAAACGTCGCAGGCGTTTGTTGTGTTGTTGCCCGTCCGCTCGGTGGGCGTGATGGGCGATCAGCGCACCTATCAGGAGGCGGCCGCCATCCGTGCCGTGACGACCGAGGACTTCATGACCGCCGACTGGGCGCGCCTGCCGCACGATCTGCTGGCGCGGGTGGCGAATCGTCTGGTCAACGAAGTGGACGGAATCAATCGGGTCGTGTATGATATTACGAGCAAACCACCCGCGACCATCGAGTGGGAGTGAGGCGGTTTTCGATTTACGATTTGAGACTTTCGATTTGCGAAATCTGATGCCTAACCCTGGAAACCGGAACATGGGACGCGGATCAACGCGGAGGAGGCGGATCGATCCCGCCTCGATTTTGCGTTGGTCTGCGTTCCTCTTTCTTCTTTCATCCTTCCTCCTTTATCCTTCCTCCTTCGCCTCTGCGCAGGGCACGGCCTTCGCCGAGATCGCCGCGCCGGATACGCGCGCCTTTCCCACCCTCATGACCCTGCTGGATGTCTACGACGGCGCGGGACAGTTCGTCAGCGGACTGACGCCCGAGGTGGTGACCGTGCTCGAGGACGGCCAGCCGCGCCCGGTCCAGGTGTTGACCGAGGCGCCGGTCGGCGCGCAACTGGTGGTGGCAGTCAACCCGGGCCCCGCGCTGGATGTCCGCGATGGGCAGGGCATCTCACGTTATCAGCGCATCCAGCAGACGTTAGGCACCTGGGCGCAGGCGCGGGACGTCGCCGGGGAGAGCGATGATCTCAGCCTGGTCACGCTGGCCGGGCCGCTGATTGCCCATGCCGCGCCTGCGGACTGGCTGGTGACCTTCGCCTCATTCCAGCCCGATTTCCGTACAACCATCCCAAACATCCAAACCCTCGCGATTGCGCTGGATACCGCCAGCGTGCCGACACCTCAGGTGGGCATGAAGCGCGCCCTCCTGTTCATCACGCCGCACATGGAATCGCCCGACCTGGAGGCCGCGCTCGGCTCGATTGCACAGCGGGCCGCGGAGGCGCGCGTGCGCATCTTCGTCTGGTTCGTGGACGCGGACGTGTATCTCAGTCATCCCAGCGCGGCGCTCTTCCAGGCACTGGCCGTGCAGACCGGCGGAAGTTTCTTTGCCTTCACTGGTTCCGAATCCATCCCAGACCCCGAAGCCTATTTTGCACCCCTGCGGCGCGTCTATCAATTGACCTATGTCTCCGGCCTGGCCGCGGGCGGGGAACACACACTCGCCGTGCAGGTCAGTACCGGGACGGCAGGATTGATCGTCTCTGACGAACAGACCTTTTCTCTCGACATCCAGCCTCCCAACCCGATCCTGGTCGCCCCGCCGCAGACGGTCACGCGCGCCGCGCCGCCCGAGGATCCCTACAATACCGAAGTGCTCGTCCCGAACCAACAGTCAATCGAAATCATCGTCGAGTTTCCCGATGGTCATCCGCGTCCGCTGATGCGCACTGCCTTGTACGTGGATGGCCAGCTCGTGGACGAAAACCTGGATGAACCATTCGACCAGTTCATGTGGGACATCAGCGCCTATGCAGAGACCGGCCAGCACACCTTGATTGTCGAGGCGCACGACAGCCTCGGATTGAGCAAGGCCAGCATGGGTGTGCCGATCATAGTCAATGTGGTTCATCCTCCAACCGGCGCGGTCGTGTTGCTGGCGCGCAACCGCTACCTGATTGTCGTCGGCGCGGTGGCGCTGGCCGGGCTGGTCCTGCTGGGCATTTTGTTGAGCGGGCGCGTGCGAATCCGCTCGAGGCGTGAACGACGCGTGGCGCGCGAACGTTTTTTGGACCCGGTCACCCAGCCGGTGACAGCCGTCATCGAACCGCCGACCGAACCGAAGAAACAGATCCGACGGCTCGCGAAGGCCAAATCTGGTTCCAGCAAAGTGGACGCGCCGGCCTTCCTCGTCCGCCTCGGCGCGGACGGTCAGCCGGTCACGGCCAACCCGATCCCGCTCTCCACCCCGGAGTTGACCTTCGGCATGGACCCGGTGCACGCGGCCATCGTCCTGGATGACCCGTCCGTTTCGCCTCTTCACGCCCGCATCCGACAGGCCGAGGATGGGTTTATCCTTTACGACCAGGGTTCCGTAGCCGGAACCTGGGTTAATTACGAGCCGGTCACCCGCGAGGGCTATCGCCTGAAACACGGAGACCGGGTACACTTCGGGCAGATGATTTACCGGTTCGAGTTGAAGAATCCATCCGAGACCCCCACGCCGAAGATTACCCCCGTTTCATGATCCGCACTCAACGCGCCCATCTGCACGTCGCTGCCCTCAGCCATCCCGGCATGACGGGTAAGAATAACGAAGACCGCTTTGCCGTGTCGTCGTACACGCTTGGCGAGGAGCATCCTGTGCCGGTGGTCTTTGCCGTGGTCTCGGACGGCATCGGAGGGCATCGCGCCGGGGAGGTGGCGGCCGAGCTGGCTGTCAATCACATCACGCAAGTGGTGGCCGAAAGCAATGGCAAAAAGCCATTGAAGGTCCTCGAAGAGGCCGTCCACACCGCCAGCGAGGCGATTGCCCACCATTCCGCATCGAAGGACGATCAGCATGGCATGGGGGCCACCTGCGTCTGTGCGTGGGTCATCGGGCATAAGCTGTATACCGCGCACGTGGGCGATTCCCGGCTTTTTCTCCTGCGCGGGGGCGAGATCACACAGTTGACCGTTGACCACACTTGGGTCCAAGAAGCCTTCGAGAAGGGTCTGATCAAGGCTGATCAGATGCGCACGCATCCCAACGTGCACGTCATCCGCCGTTATCTGGGCGCGGCCAAACTGCCCGAAGTGGACTTTCGCATGAGGCTGCGCGGCGAGCAGGACGATGAGGCGGCCCTTGCCAACCAGGGCATGACCCTGCTTTCCGGCGATACCCTGCTCCTGTGCACCGATGGTCTGACCGACATGATCTGGCCGGATGAAATTCTGAAACTTGTGTTGATGGCTGAGGATCAGAAAGCCGCCGTGCAGGACCTGGTCAACCTGGCGAATGAACGCGGCGGCCATGATAATATCACGGTGGTTTTGCTGAACGTCCCCCGTTCGGAGGATACCGTGAAGAGGCGAAAGAGCCTCTGGAAATGGCTGCTGGGGGAGTAACCATCTTTATCGCTTATACAACCAGTGCCGACCATCGTCGGCACTGGTTGCTCCACATCAGAGTTCACGATATTTCGCCGCCGTCAGGCCGCGACAGGCGCGGGAGGCGGAAGGGTTGCCATATTCCAAGTTGTGGGGTATTGCGGGGTACTGTTATAGGAGGGATACCAGAGCAGGATGATCCAGCCAAAGTTTTCGATCCTGCCCCATACACTGGAAGCGGCCGGATGATATTCGATCACTTTCACGGACTGCCCGGGCAACAACCGTATTCCGGTCAGGTTGTCGTTGATTTCGGGAGTCCTGCGGATGTCTACAGCGGTATTGGCAGTGACAACCCGCGGCAGATCGGGAAATGTTTCCAGGCGCTCCAGTTGGATCCAGACCGTGCGGCTGGACACGAAAGGCCAGTATAAATCTCCCTTTGGCGGGTTGACCCAGTACGTCTCTTTTGTGGTACGTTTCCATCCCACCACCACGAACTTATGAACCAGGTCTGGCCTGGTGGCATAATTGACCGCGCCGGCCTCTGGGGGCTGGCTGTAGTCCAGGGTGTGCACCTTGCCCCATGCTCCCTGGATTTCGTCCAATGTGACCACATTCCCACCCATCGTCAGGCTTTCCATCTGGGGGAAGCCGGTTGTATTGAACAGGGCGGTATTATCGGCCTTCAAGTATCTCAGTTTGGCCTCGTCGCCCTCATTCAGGTTGTCAATCAGGGTTTCCCACTCGCCGGCCACTTTCGTCCGGTGCGTCCCGGAGGACTGTTTCGGCTGTACGAACAACGGCACAACCTCGGGCGTCTGGAAGCCAACGCCGGCCCAATTTGGATCGGCGGTTCGCGATTTGTAATTGTAGTTGGCAAGCTGGCTGTCATGTTTTACGCGGTGATATTGCACCGCCTGAGGGGGTACGGCTTTCAACGTCACAGACGCGTCGTTGTAGGTGACGGTCACGGAATCCAGCGATACATCGAGGGTGGTCATTGCGTGAAGGTTTTCGAGAACTGCTGGCCGTTCACCGTGTAATTCACGATCACGGAGGTGATGACTACATCGGTCGGGGGCGGCGTGCTGATCTCATGGTACTCCACACGTACCTTGGGTGCACCTGAACTGTCCGGATATATCGTTGCGACCCAGTTCCCGTTAACCAACTGCATCCATTCTTTTACGCCCGCCTGTTCGATGTGCAGGTCAACGCCCTGGACTGGCGTATTGACAGGAAGTGTATTGACAGAGGGGGAACCGGCGCTGGGCCCGGTTCGTTCCGATGCGCCGCGCGGCCACACGACTTTGCCCTCATATAAGGCATCCATATTACCTCCCGGCGGCGGAAGATGCCGCTCAGTCCGAAGAACACCTCAAGAACTTTCGCTTTTACTATTGTACCAAGGTCTCATTGATTTTCAATTACTTTTACGCGTCCAATCTCTCCGGTCACCAGTCGCACCTTGATGCCGTGCGGATGGGACGGCGATTTGGTGAGAATGTCTTTCACCACGCCGCGCGTGAGTTTGCCCGTTGATTGGTCCTGTTTGAGAACGATGAATACGGTCATGCCGGGTTTGACGTGGGCGCGGGTCTGTCCGTTCATGGATGCTATTGGAGCAGCCCTCTCGCGAACCCCAAAAACGCCTGCACATCCGCGAAGTTGGTGACCATGCCGATCGAGACGCGTACCGCGCCGGAGGCCTTGCCGTCGATGCACACGCGGAAATCGTCCACGGACAGGCGCTGTTCGTGTTCGGGCCTGGTGAAGCACACGTCCAATTCGAGGCGCGAGATCTCGAGCGCCACTTCGCCCGCGCCGGGATTGCAGAAGCAGCCCGTGCGCAGGGAAATCCTCTGCGCGTTGGCGGCCTGTTCGATGTCGCGATGGTCAATGGGGTTACCGTTTTTATCGAAGAAGTTGACCGTGACCGCGCCGCCGCGCCCCTCGTTGACGGTCGGGCCGTAGACGCGCACCAGCGGCTGGCCCGTGCTGTGTTTCAGGCTGACGAGATTCTCCAACAGCCAGCCGGTCAGCATGTGGACGCGCTCGTGGATCACATCGTAGCCGATGGACTCGATGTGCTTGAGTCCGATTTCCACCGCGGGGATGTTGAGGTAATCGAGCGTGCCGTCCTCGAACGCGGCGGGACCGTCGGCGAGGTAATATTTGTCGCCCTGCACCGAGGCGACGGTGATGGTCCCGCCTGCGAACCATGGACGATGCAATTTGGCAAGCGCCTGCTTGCGCGCAATGAGCGCGCCGACGCCGGTCGGGTAGCCGAACATCTTATAAAACGAGACTGGCACAAAGTCGGGCTGGACCGCTTTCAGGTCGAGGCGATTGGTAGGGACAAAGGCGGCCGCGTCCAGCAGAACGTCCCAGCCTTTTTCGTGGGCGCGTTCGATCCATTCGAGCGGATGCTGGACGGAGGAGAAGTTGGACTGCGCGGGGTAGGCGAACAGTTTGGGCTTTTTGCGCGTACCGAGATCGAGGGAGGCGGCGAGCGAATCTTCATCCACGCGCATGTCGGGCAGGAGCACGGGGATGTAGTCCACTTGCGCGCCGCGGGCGTGAGCGAACTCGCGGATGCCGTTGACCGAGTTGTGATTGTCGAAGGTAAGCAGGTAGCGGCCGCCCTTGGCGAACGGATATGACTCGCCGACCAGTTTGAGCGCGCCGCTGGCATTCATGGTGAAGACGGCAACGTACTCGTCCGGGTCGGCGTTGAAGAATTTCAGTATGTATTCGCGCGTGTGTTCGACCAGTTCGGTGGAGCGCAGGGACGTGGGATTGGATGAATGCGGGTTACCGTAGACGTGTTCGCTGAGCAGGCGGTGATGACGGCGGATCTGCGATTCGGCGTACAGTCCGCCGCCGGTGTAATCGAGATAGACCTGTTGGTTCACGTCGAGACGGGCGTACTCGGTGAGGCGCAGGCGGTCGAGCGATTCGGTGGTGGGGTATTCGGGATAGGTTTTGAGGAAGGCGACGAGGGCGGGGTCTTGAGGCATGAGGTTTCTCCTCCTTTTCGATTTTAACGCCAATAGAGCGAATTGGGCGGATATTTTTGAAGTAGGGAAAAGGCGGAGAGTCACAATCTATAACGCAAGGCGCAAGGACGCAGGGTTTAATTCTCCCTGCGCCTTCGCGTCTTTGCGTTGGGTTTTGACTTAGTGGTTCAAATAGTCGAGCAGGAAGATTTCCCGCCTGAGCCATTCTGGAGCATTTGGAGATGTCAGCAATGACTTGTTGACTCGGATGGCTTTTTCGATGTCCATCCAGACAGGCGTGAAGCCGAGGTCGCGTTCGTAGCCGTTCAGTTTTTGCGCGCCGAAGCTATCCGCGACGTGACAACGATAATAGTGGGAGGTCATTTTGAGGGTATCGAAGCCATCATCAAGAGTGCGCGTCCGCGTTGAATAACGGCACGGACAGCGGTGCAATGGACAGCCCGCCCGTGGATGTTCACTCCGTCCGCGCGGTGGGGGGTGGTGAGGAGGGCGTCAACTCACTGCTTTCTTTACGAGCGCGCTGATCTTTGCCTCCTCGGCCGCGGTCAACTTGATCAGCGCGAAGGAGGCGGCCCACATGTTGCCATCATCCAGCTTTGCGTCGGGTTGGAAGCCGAAGGTGGCGTACCTCACGCCGAACTTGCTCGCGGCCTGAAAGAAACAGATGACCTTGCCCTCCGTGTTGGCGTAGGCGGGCATCCCGTACCAGGTCTTTGGCATCAGTTCGGGCGCAGTGGCAGTGACAATTTCATGAATGCGTTTGCCGATGGAACGATCATTTGAATCCTTCATCTGCGCAATGGCGGCGAGCACGGCTTTTTCGCCTTCCTCTCTATTTTTGCTCGCCTTCGCTTCCAACTTTAATTCCAGTGCGCGCGCTTTCATGGCGGCTTTTTCTTCGGCTGTGAAGCCTTCAACTTTTTGGGCGGTCTTTTTGGCGGGGCTCATATAAATCTCCTTGTCTGCTCTGGCGTTTCGATACCTTGCGGTAAAACCAATTTAGTTATATAATAAAGATACTTTATTATAAAGATAATGTCAAGGGCATCTCATGACCAAATCCACAAAAACAGAACTGAAACAACGAGCCTTGCTGGCAGTCAGGGACTACGGCGTCAACCTGACGCATTTCCGCAACGCCATGAACGAATGGGCGGGGCTCAACGCAACCGATATGGAATGCCTGAGACTGCTATTCCAAAAAGGGGTTGCCACCCCCACGGAACTTGCCAGGCATACGGGTCTCACTTCCGGTGCGACGACCGCCATGCTGGATCGGCTCGAAAAGGCGGGCTTAATCGAGCGGCAGCCCAATCCCGATGACCGCCGCGGGACTTTGATCGCTCCCGCAAAATCGAGCGCCGAAAACATGGCCTCATGGTTTGAGTCGGCGAGAAACGCACAAGACGAATTGATTTCAAGTTACTCTGAAGGCGAACTGGAAATCATTGCCGATGTCTTTGAACGATTTGCAAAACTATGGAATGAGGAGCGCAGAAAAATTCAAAAGAATCAGTGATCACTCTGCGTCACGCTCGTAATTCACGACAATGACACCCTTCGAGGTGACTATGCTTTCCGTCACCTTGAACGCCGCCGGGATCGTGCCCTCGGCAAACAAGCGTTTTCCACCGCCCAACGTTATCGGATATATCATCAGCCAGAACACATCGACCAAATCGTGCTTGATCAGTGTCTGAATGAGGTTACTGCTTCCCCAAACATGCAGATTCGGTCCCTGCTGCTTGAGTTCACGAACCGTACTTGCAATATCCCCGCTTAGAAAGATAGATGGCTGCCACTCACTGGAAGTTCTAGTATTTGACGCGACATATTTGGTTGCTGAATTGACATTCGCCCATATATCCGCATGTTGTGGCCAGTACGGTTCCCAAATTTCAAACGTTTTACGTCCTACCAACAGGTCGAACGGACTGTTCATCTGCTTTCGCAAAAGCGTCCCACTGATTTCATCGCCATACGGGGCTATCCAGCCGCCATGCGCAAATCCGCCGCTGGTATCTTCCTCGGGTCCGCCAGGGGCTTGTATGACACCATCAAGGGAGATATGTTCAAGCACAACGACTTTTCTCATGATAAGACTCCATCATACGCCTTCTGTAAATCTGCCACGACGATTTTCTTCATCTGGAGCATCGCCTGTGTGACTCTCTGCGCTTTGGCGGGGTCGGGATCGCCCATCAACTCGCCCAACTGCTTGGGGATGATCTGCCACGATAGACCGTATTTGTCCTTAAGCCATCCGCACATGGACTCCTCGCCTCCGTCCGCGATGAGTTTGTCCCAGTAATAGTCCACTTCGGCTTGATCCTCGCAGTTGACGTACATCGAAACAGCCTCGTTGAATTTGTACTGCGGACCTGCGTTCAGGCCCATGAACTCCTGTCCATCCAATTCGAACGATACGGTAAAGGCGTTGCCATCCGGTCCGCGCGAGACACCGAGAGCCTTCGAGTTCTTGAAGACGGAGACATAGAAGTTCATCGCGTCTTCGGCTTCCTTGTCGAACCACAGGAACGGGGTGATCTTTTTCATTGGGTTTTTCCTTTCGCTTTGGCTTTTTTCAGATTTTCAGAAACTCTAAATTTGACGATCCGGCTGATCAATTTCAAGGGCATGGGTTCATCAAGCGGGAGTTGAATCGAACCTTTTGCGGCCTTGTATTTGGCGATCTCTTTCTGGAACGCTTCGGTGCCGCTGGGCGTCGGGTAAAGACCGATGTGATTCTTGAACGCCGCAAAGTGGATCAGGTTACCGTTCAGGAAAAAGGTCGGCATTTGATAGCTGATCTTTTCTTCGGCGTTCGGGGCGGCGGCTTTGATCGTGGCACGGAGCTCTTTTAGTATCTTTTGTGTCTCTTTTGGAAACGCGGCGATGTATTCATCAATGGAGGTGAAATTGGTTTTCGCCATGTTCTCTACATTCCTTTCAAGATCTCGTCGAGCCGTTCATAGCCTTCGCTAACACCTTTTTCCATTCCGTTCTGGATCATGCCATCGCGGTCTGCAACGGATTGAAAGACGGAATGGATCGTGGCTTTTGTCCTGCCGCCGGGCATCTCTTCCAATGTCATGCAATCTAAAGATACATGACCGGGATAGCCTTCGAACTCAAAAGTCTGAACCATGTTATCGATGGACATCTCATGGAACGAGCCATGAAAACCATACTCGTTCCCATCCTTGTCCTTGTGGACATAGCGGTACTTTCCGCCGCTGACGGGTTCGAACTCTTCAAGGATCATTTCGTATCCATGCGGACCCAGCCACTGCACGTACAACTTCGGGTCCACGTGCGCCTTGTAGACCAACTCACGCGGCGCGTCGAATTCGCGCGTGATGAAGAGTTCCTGCTTGCCGGGTTCGGCGGTAACAGTGGTTTTATTCTTCGAGGGCATGTTATTTCTCCTTGATCGTTTTACTTTTTATACAAATTAAGAATATGAAACGAAATCGTTCCCAGCCAGCCAAGATAGGAAAGCATTAGAAAGCGCCCCACCAATCCAGAATACACACCCGGACCGAAGACACCATCCATGGGGATCGTGATTATGAAACCAACCGTCAGCGCGATGGAGAGGATGGCGGTCAGGAACAGCCATGTCTTGACCGAAGACCAATTCCCATGGCGCGCAAGGCTGAAACTCAGCAACAAGAAAGCCAGGGGCGAGTAATCCAGTGACGCGCCGAGCACGTGCATCTGTCCGTTTGATGTCAATTCATCGTGCGGGGTAAAAATGGGATCCGTCTTGAATAACGCGGCAATGATCAAACCGACCGCTGCCAGCAATAAGATGAACAATCCAATAATACCGACAACATTCCGCACTCTTGAAAAGACCGCCACGCCGCCGCTTGCAAGACTGATGGCAATCGAAATAAAGGCAAGTGGCATCATCCAGCCAAAATTTCCAAGAGCATATTCGCTGATAAATCGCCAGGTTGGATCAAACTCCGGTTCAAGCAGATGCAAACTTCCAAGAAAAATCACAAACAGGGTTCCAGACGCGATGGAAATTCGGGCCGCATTCCACTCCAGCCTCGAAACGGGTTTCGATAGTTTTGTTGATTCAGACACGTCATTTCTCCTTTTTCATTTGCTCCAATAAATCATCGAGGCGGTCAAAACGCGCCTCCCATATCTGACGATATTTCTCGATCCAATCTGTCACCTCGTTCAGTTTATCGAAGCGCGCTTCGCAAAAACGCTCGCGTCCCTGCGGAATAACGATCACCAGTCCGCACTCTTTCAGGATCTTGATGTGCTTTGAAACAGCAGGGCGGCTGATGCGAAAATTCTCGGCAACGCCGTTCAATGTCATTCGCTGCCTTGCCAGCAGGGTCAATATCGCCCGGCGGTTGGGGTCTGCGATGGCTTGAAATACGTCTCGTCTCATGGTCTCCTGTATGTAACCGTTTGGTTACTCATTGTGGAGATTTTAGAACATAATTTCTGCTTTGTCAAGGCCGAAAATAACTCGAATCAAAAAGCCCCCGCCATTTCTGGCGAGGGCTCACTGATGACTGATCACTTTGCAACTGCCACCGCTTCCAGCTCCTCCTGCTTCTTGAACTGACTCATGTACAGATCGTAGTAGAAGCCGCGTTTGGCAAGCAGATCGTTATGTTTGCCGCGTTCGATGATCTGACCGGCCTTGAGGACGAGGATCATGTCCGCGTTGCGGATGGTGGAGAGACGGTGCGCGATGACGAAGGAAGTGCGTCCCTCGAGTAACTGGTCGAAGGCCTTTTGGATCAGGCGCTCGGTGCGCGTGTCTACCGAGGAGGTGGCCTCGTCGAGGATCAGGATGCGCGGGTCGGCCAGGGCGGCGCGCGCGATGGAGAGCAGTTGCCGCTGTCCCTGCGAAAGACCCGAGCCGCGTTCGCCCAGCACGGTCTGATATTTTTCGGGGAGTCGCTCGATGAACGAGTCCGCGTTGGCAAGTTTGATGGCGGCCATCACTTCCTCGTCTGTGGCGGAGGGACGCCCGAAGCGCACGTTCTCCATCACGGTGGCGCTGAACAGGAACGTATCCTGCAGCACGATGCCGATCTGACGGCGAAGCGATTCGGCGGTCACGTCGCGGACATCGATTCCGTCAATTTTCACCGCGCCGCTGGTCACGTCGTAGAAGCGCGGCAGGAGATTGATGATGGTGGTCTTGCCCGCGCCGGTCGGGCCGACAATGGCGATGGTTTGACCCGGCTCGACGGTGAAGGAGACGTTGTCCAGCACCGGCACACCGTCTTCGTAGGCATGCGAGACTTCGTTGAACTCGACATGTCCGCGAATCTGCGGCATTTCTTTCGCGTCTTTTTTGTCGGTCACGGCGGGATTCTCATCGAGTATGTTGAAGATGCGTTCGCCGCCCGCGATGGCGTTCTGGATGTTCGTCCACAAAACGGCAATTTGTTGAATTGGTTGATTGAACCGTTGCACGTAGGCGAGGAACGTCACCACGAGACCGAGAGTCACCGTTGTGCCGAAAAGCGTTTCGCCTTTCAACAGATGCCATCCGCCCACGCCGGTCACAATGGCGAGACCAAGGTAGGAGAACGCTTCGAGTGTGGGCGCAAGCGCAGACGTGTACGCCACGGCGCGCACGTTGGCGTCGCGGTTCGCGGCGTTGACTTCCTTGAATTGTTCGATGTTCTCATCGGCGCGGTTGAATGCCTGCACCTCGCGCACCGCGGCGATCGATTCCTGCAATTCGGCATTGACGTTTCCGATCTCCTGACGGCTCTTGCGGAAGGCCTTGCGCGCCTGGTCGGAAAAATACAACGTGGCCATGAACATCAGCGGCGAGACCGAAAGCGAGAGTAACGCGAACGGAAGATTCGTGGTGAGCATGTTGTAGGCCACCCACACCAGCAGCAGGATGCCGCTCAACACGTTGACCAGTGCGAACGAAAAGGCCTGCTCGATGGCGGTCGTGTCGTTGGTGATGCGGCTCATCAGGTCGCCCGCTTCGTGCTCGGAATAATAACTGAGCGACAGGTCGTGCAATTTCTCGAACACTTCCACGCGCAGCACACGCAAGACGTGCTGGCCGGTCCACGCCATGGTGAAGAAGGTCGCGCCGGTCAGCACCGAGCCGGTCACAAAGAGCGCGATGACGATGAGGATCAACCGTCCGAGTGCGGTGACGCGGTCATCGGTGGTTGGATTCTCGGGGAACTCGTATCCGCCCGCGTGAAAGGCGCTGTGGACCAGCCGCCGCGTCCAACTCAGGGACGAGGGGTCGGCCGTCGTAAGCCAGCACGTGGAAGCGGCCGGGGTGTCTGAACCCTGTTGCCCGAAGGCGGAAGCGAAGCCGGCGAAGGCAGATTGTCCGTCCGGGACGAGGAAACAGTCGGTGGCCTGGCCGGTCAGTTCGGGCGTCGTCACTTGAGTCCATGTGGCGATGACCACGAATCCGAGCGCGATAAAAAGCATGTACCAGAAACGGCTGAAGTATCCGCCAAGACGCGCCAGGGTCTGGCCGAGGTTGCGCGGCTTGAGGACGTCTTTGTTGAGTGCGTCGCCGAAGCGATGACCGCCCATCATAGGGTCACCTCGTTTTCACCACGAAGGGAAAGCCATACGAAACTGCACCCTTGTTTCCCCTTTGTGTACTTCGTGTCCTTTGTGGTTAAAGATTTTCTGTTATCCATGATGCGCCCCGCTTTCAGGCAGTAATTGCGAGTTGTAAATTTCGGCATAGATGGGTTCATCTTCCATGAGTTGAGCGTGTTTGCCCTGCGCCACGATCCCGCCTTTGTCGAGCACGAGGATCTTGTCGGCGTTGATGACGGTGCTGATGCGCTGCGCGATGACGAAGGAGGTGCGGCCTTTCATGAGCGTATCGAGCGCGGACTGGATCTGCGCTTCGGTGGCGAGATCCACCGAGGAGGTCGAATCGTCGAGGATGAGGATGCGCGGATTCAGCAGAAGCGCGCGCGCGATGGCGATGCGCTGTTTCTGTCCGCCGCTGAGGGTCTGCCCGCGCTCGCCGACGTGTGTGTCGTAGCCATCGGGGAAGGACAGGATGAACTCATGCGCGGCCGCGGCTTTGGCGGCGTTTTGAATCTCTTCGAGGGTTGCGTCCGGTTTGCCGAAGGCGATGTTCTCGCGGATGGTGCCGCTGAAGAGGGTCGTCTCTTGCAAGACGATGCCGATCTGCGAACGGAGCGAGTCGAGCGTCACGTCGCGCAGGTCGTAGCCGTCTATGGTGATGCGTCCCTCGCTGGGGTCGTAGAAGCGCGGCAGGAGGTTGATGATGGTGGTCTTGCCGGAGCCGGTCGCGCCGAGCAGGGCAATCGTCTCGCCGGGTTTCGCCTCGAACGTGACCTTGTTCAGCACCGGTTCGCCGCCGCTGAAGTAACGGAAGGTGACGTTCTCGAATTTCACATGGCCCTTCACCTGCGGCAATTTGACCGCGTCCGGCTTGTCCACGATGTCGCTCTTGGCGTCGAGGATCTCGAAGATGCGTTCGGCGGAGGCGGAGGCCTGTCCCATCTGGGTGATGATCATGCCGAACATCATGATCGGGAAGAAGAGATACATCAGGTACAACGAAAATTCCTGCCACGCGCCGAGCGAGAGCAAGCCGGTGATGATCTGCCTGCCGCCCACGTAGAGGATCGCGGCTTGGCCGAGGTTGGCGATCATGAACACGAACGGGAACATGAACGTGAACAAACGCGAGACGGCGATGGATTGCGCCATCGTATCGTCGGCGGCGGCGCGGAATTTTTTCTGCTGTTCCTTTTCGCGCGTGAAGGCTTTGATGACCTTGATGCCCGCCAGGTTTTCCTGCAACACCGTGTTGAGGTGTGAAAGTTTTTGCTGGACTTTCGAGAACATCGGCTGGGCCAGTCTCGCGAACACGATGAAGACCACGATGGCGATGGGCAGAATCGGCATGGCCGTCCACGCCAGCGAGACGTTCGACGTGAACAAAATGATGACCGTGCCGCTCAGCAGAATCACCGCGCCCACAAGTTGCAGCAGTCCCTGCCCGATGAACAGGCGCACCTTCTCCACATCGTCCGTGGCGCGGATCATCAATTGACCGGTCTGATTCTTGTCGTGATACGAGAACGATAAATTTTGGATCTTGGCATACAGATCATTGCGCAGGTCATACGCGACCAACTGCGAATTTTTCTCCGCCCAGAAGGCCTGCAGAAAGGAAAAGACTCCGCGCAGGATGGCGAAGATGACCACCGCGATGATGGCCGTGATGAGGGCTTGCGGCGCGGCTGCCCAATCCGCTTCCAGCTGGACTTTGAGTTGATCCAGCGTTAAGGAGATGTCTCTCCCCGTGGCTTCGAGAATCTTCGGCAAAGCCGCGTCCGCGAACTGCGCGGGGATCTGGTCCAGCGCGGACAGGATCTGGTCGGCGATGTAGCCGCTCGTCACCGCGTCAATCACGTTGCGGATCATGCGCGGCACGGCCAGCTGCGAGAGCGTTGCGATGAGGAGAAAGACATAGGGTAACGCGGCCTGACGCTTGTATCGAGTCAGATAGCGGATGGCGCGGCCGATGCCCTTGAACGAGGGGCGTTGGCGTCCTGCGCGGGTTGCGGTGTGAGGGCGGGAAATGCTTGCTTGCATGGGTTCCTTTCGGGGGGAAGGTACACAGGTACACAAGTGCACGGGGAACGTGTTTACCTGTCTACGTGTCTACCTGTCTACTTATCTACATCCTGCGCGGCATGGGTGAGAATTTCCAACGCTTCAATGATCTTTTTCTGTTCGTCGCTGGAGAGATTCTTGACAACCTCTTCCAGCCAACGGTGGCGTTGGTTCATTCCCTCTTCCACGAGTTTCGCGCCTTCGGGAGAAAGTTTCAACAATTTCGCGCGCCGGTCCGACGGATCCTCCGTGCGTTCGAGATAACCCGCCTGCACGAGTTTTTCCACCAGCTGGCTGGCGGCGGCGGGGGTCACCTCGAAGCGTTCGCTGATTTCGGACATGCCGCACGGTCCTTTGTGGTGCAGCTGCATCAGCACGCTGAACTGCGGCATGGTTAGGCCGGTGGACTTGGCGAAGCGTCCCCACTCGCGCATGGAACGGTGCATGAAAGCATCCATCCACGCGCGCAGGGATTGGGAAATTTGGAGCGTTTTGGGCATAGTTAAGCCTTCTATTTAGTTAATCGTCCTAAACTATATGCGCGAGATGGGAATCGGTCAAGGAATCCCCCATTAGCGCAACATTAGAAATTGTAAAGCGCGTTCCCCACGGCCTGCTCCATCGTCATGACGCGGCCTTCTGTACATAGCGCTTTGAATGTATTCTCCCCCAGCTTTGCGGCGAGGAGCTCGTGAGTGCGCGCCCAGTCGGATGGATCCAGTTGCGAGACGAAATCGCCGATGGAAGAGCGCGTCGCCTCCGACCAGCCGATCAGCCGCGCGGCACGTTCGAGTTGTTCTTCCCGGACGAGTAAAACCGCCATTGCTTCCAATGTGAAGATCAAACCGGCGCGGTTCCTGTCCTTGAGAAATTCCTGTGCGCACTCTGTAAAGATCTCCCTGGCGATCTGAGCGTCATCCTCACGCAGCCAAACATACCCTGATCGCGCCCGCGCCCAGAGATACCCCATCCGATTCCCCAGTTCCTGAAGGATATCTATATTATTCTGCAAGTGGGAACGCGCTTGTTCGTAATCGCCAAGCAGAAGTGCAATATGCGCCTTTGTGGTCAGGATAAACTCCATATTTCTTTTATCATTCGCATACTGGTTCAACATTGAATATTCATCCAGTAATGTCTGGGCATGCACGATATCGCCGTTCAACGCAATATCATTGGCGAAAAGACTCAGCGCGCGAGAAAGCCCATACAAGTCACCCGCCTGCCGGTAGAGTGCGATTGCCTGCTTACTGCAGGCAAGGGCCTTTTGGGTATCGCGTTTATCCCAACTCAACCCCGCTAATGCCTCAGCCTGCCTCCACACATCGCCGATGGATTCCGCCAAAACAAATGCCTTTGCTTGAAGTTCCGACTTTTGTTCCATTCCTTCCAAAAACTGCATCGCCGAGCCCAACATCATCAAACTATCGCATTCACCCTGCTTGTCGTCAATGGAGCGAGACAGGGCCAGCATCTCCTCAGCCTCCGCACGCATCAGATCGAACCGCTGGAAATGGAATTGCAGAAATCCCTGGGCGCACAATGCTTTTATCCGCGCTTTTGGATAAGCAAGCGATTCCGGCCTCTGCAGGAATTCTGTCAACCAGTGAATGCCCTCGCGAATGCTGAAACTTTCCCAGAAACGGTATCCCAAATGACCGGCGAGATACATTCCGGCCTCCACGTCGTTCCTGAGCGCCCATCCCAATGCGGTGCGGAGATTATCGATCTCTTGAATGACCCGGGCGCGCCATTCCACCTGCCGCGGACCGATCAGTTCGCGCCCAGCCCGCCTGGAAAATTCAACGAAGTATTTAAGGTGTTGGTTGCGGGTGTTTTCCTCTTCGCCCATCCCGCGCAAACGATCCAGGGCAAACTGTTGGATGGTGACCAACATGTTGAAACGAATCTCGCCGCTTGCTTCCTTTGTCCATCGAAGAAGACTTTTATAGGAAAGAGCGGTGATCAGGTCAGAGATGGGTTTGTTTGCAAATGTTTCCGTAAAAAATGTCTCTGCCATTTCCAGTGTAAAGCCGCCTGAAAACACGGCGAGATGGGCGAATATTTTTTGTTCTTCCGGCGGAAGAGAGTTGTAACTCCAACCGATTGCATTATTCAGCGTTTTCTGGCGCGCGGAGACGGCGCGCATCCCATCCGCGGATAGAACAAACTGCTCGTTCATCCTCTCCAGCAATGCCTGCGGTGACATCAAACGGGTGCGCGCCGCGATCAGTTCGATGGCCAGCGGTAAGCCGTCGAGTTGAGCACAGATGGATGCAACCGCATGAATGTTCCCAGCATCCAGCGCGAAGTCGGAATTAACGGCGCGGGCGCGTTCAGCAAACAGGATCAGCGCGGGAAAGTTTGAAATGGATTCCACATCCATGGGCAAGTTTGTTTTTGGGACTTCCAGCGCGGGGACTGTATACAACCATTCGCCGGGGATGCGCAAAGATTCCCGGCTGGTGGCAAGGATTTTGAGGTGAGGGCAGGCCGAGAGGAGTCCCGAAACAAGAGGCGCAATGTCTTCAATAAGATGTTCGCAATTATCCAGTACCAGCAAAATGTGTTTGTCCCCGATCCAGTCAGTAACCTGTTTTTCAGCAGGCAGGTTCTTCGCTTCCACGTATCCAAGCGCCTGAACAATGGCAATTGTGACAAGAGAGGGATCGTCCAACGGCGCCAGCGCAACGAAGAAAACACCGTCTGGAAAAGCCGATAAAGAAACGCCCGCCGCTTCCAGACTCAACCGCGTCTTACCGATACCTGGAGGGCCGACGAGGGTGACGAGGCGGACATCCCCCCGTTCCAAATAGCCGCGGACCTCCGCGATCTCCTTTTCGCGGCCGACCAGGGATGTGACGACCGAGGGTAAATTCCTGGGGACAGGCGCGGATCGCCACGGCATATCTTCGACGCTCTCGGCGGGGGTGAATTTCAAATTACCGCGTGCAAAGCGCAGGAAATCCTCCCGGTCATTTGGATGGATGTTGAAGATGTGAGCGATGCGTTCGGTAATCTGTGCCGAGGGACGGCGTTCTCCCGCTTCCATCTTTCGGAGTGTGATTGCAGCGCAATTCACTTGCTGTGCCAGTTGCACCTGTGTCAGTCCCGCTGCTTTCCGTTGGCGTTTCAGCCAGTCGCCGAAAGACAATTCAACCAAGGGTTCCTCTCGAAAATCGTATCTCTTTTTGTATCGCCGAGCGATACCCGACTTCTTTCGCCGCAGTGTATAGTGATGGTTGTCGTGAGGAGTATACCATTACAGGTAATGGCGTCTCCTGAATCAAAATTTATCGAAAGAGGAAAAGATGAAAAAGAATCTCCTGTCCATTATCCTTGCCCTGGCGTTCGCGCTGGCGGCGTGCAGTCCCGCGGCGACGCCGACTGCCGCGCCAAAGCCCACCGATGCGCCAACCACGGCGAGCGCGAACTTCCCTGTTGGCAAGTTTATCAAGGAAGGCAGAACTGACTACGGCCTTATGTTCAACGCCGATGGAACCTTCTACGTGTTCGAAGGCGACAACATCCTTGTCCATGCCACCTACAGTGTGGACGGGAACATCTTCACCGAAACTTCCAACGACGGCGGCTGCGAGACAAATGTGAGTTTCACGTACGCCTTCGACGGCACGCACCTGACCTTCAACTACGTCGGCAATCCCGATGATGATGCGGCCTGCGACGGACGCCATGCAGATTTCAACGGCGTGACGTACGCCTTGTCGGAATAACGGATACCGATGAAAAACGACACAGGGCAGGAATTTCCTGCCCTGTGTGCTTTCAGCGCCTCGATGGCGCTCTGCCGGCAAAAAATGTAACTTTATGCGCCAGGAGATTTAGCGATGAGAGGAGAATAAGATGAGGCTGGAGAATTTCCGAAGGCCACGGAATATCATTTATAGAGCGGGATGGGCAGTTTAAGAATCTGCATGATTCTGACAATAACTTGTCCTGTGACTGCTCCAATCAGGCCGCTGATAATCCCTGACACGGCAAACCACGTAAATGGACTGACCATGGCCGTCATTTGTTCGTTCAGCGAATAAAGGGTGTACATTGCGAAAGGCAATCCTCCTCCCAGGAACCCTCCGAGGGCGGGCCCTTTTGTGAACAGGACGCCGAGGGCTGTAAACGCCCCGAAAGTAAAGAAGAGCACACTGAGTACCATGTTCGGAGCCCCGCCCAGCAGGGAAGCCATGATGGCCCAAGGGATGCTGTAGATGATCCAACCGAGAACCAGGAATAAAACAGTGCCTAGGATGATGGCAATGCGGGACGGCGAGGGCGATAGCGGCTGGGAGTCATTTTCAGCGGCGGGAGCGGGTGCCCGCCCGGGCTGTTTCAGGTTTTTGGCGATGGCAAAAGCCACCTGCCCTATTGCGATCAATGCGGCCATGCCTTGTATTTCGGGGGCTCGTAACCAATCCATGGGTCTCTCCATGAAGGGACATGATGGCAAATAGTTTACAAGATGACAATCGATGGGTCAATAGTTAATCCATCAGCGCTTCAATCGCGCGGTTGTTATCGGCCAGGCGTTCGGCCAGCAGGCGGGCGATCCATTCGTGCAGGGCAGCCGCCACCTGCGGGTCCTTCTCTTCCATTTCTTTCAAGGATGCGGATGTGAGACGATACAAAACGCTCGGCTGGGACGTGACCACGTCCGCGGAGCGCACGCCCTTCAGGTACATGCCCATCTCGCCGACCACGGTTCCGCTGCGGACACTGCGCAGGCGGATCACGTCCCCGTCGGCGGTGCTAATCTGGATGTTGAGTCGACCCGACTCGATGAAGTACATCTCATCGGGCGGATCGCCGCGCTTCATCAATGTGAAGTCCGGCTCCGCTTCGAGGCGTTCGAGGTATTTGATCAGCGGCTCGACCAGGTGCGGGTGCGGGAAGCCGCGTTGCAACTGCGACTTGATGCCCGTCTGGATGAATTCCGTGGAGGCCTCGTTCCTCATCAGGAGCATGTTCTCGCACCACTCGACGCCGTGATCGAGCGTGGGGAAGAACTGCACGCGCGCGTCGCCCTCGAAGCCGCCCTTTGACATCTGCTTGCGAATATCGGGCGCGACCTGCGTCAGGATGAGATAAACGTCGTGCAGGTCCGCCAACTGTCGCATGCGCGTGAACGAGGAGACCGCCGACGAGTCCAGGCCATGGACGCGGTGGAAGTCCAGCACGATGAAATGCTCGCGGAAGGATCTGTCCTCGAGAATTTCGCGCACGCGGCTCAGGAGTCCGTCCGAAGTGCCGAAGAAGATGTAGCCCTGCAAACGGAAGATGTGGATGCCCTCGCCGCGCTCCTTCAGCATCTGGCGCTGGACGGCGGGACGATCCACGTTGCTGTGATAGATCGTGCCGTTCAGCGTATCGCGCACGGTGTTGACGCGGCTGTATTTGAAGACGAAGAGAATCGTGGCGATGGCGACACCGACGGCGATGCCTTCGAGGAAGCCGACGGTGGCGATGACCACCAGGCTGACCAGCACGATGAAGTAATCGCTGCGCGGCAGTTTGAACCACGCGTCGTAAATCCAGTCACCGAGAAATGAGAGACCGAGCATCAGGAGCAGTCCGCTCAACAGCGCGACCGGCAGGTAACCGATGAAACTGCCGCCGATGAGCAGGATGAAACCGCAAAAGAGCGCAGAGGCGAGACTCACCCAGCGGTTATCCCCTCCCATGCGATAGGCCAGTGAGGTGTCTCCCAGCAGGTGATAACCGGCCGGGCCGCCGCCCAGCCCGGCGACGAAATTGGACACGCCCACCACGCGCAGTTCGTGATTCAGGTCAATGTCGCGCTTGGCGATGAGTTCCAGCGCGGTGGCGTTCAGCAGGAATCCGATGATGCTGACCATGGCGATGAGCACAATCTTGTCGGCCTGCCCGAGGATGGCTTGCCAGTCAATCTGCGCGAACGACTCGAAGGGGAAGGGCCGCCACAACCCGCCGCCCTGAAACGATTCCATCAACAGGCCCATGCCGCGCGCCTGCTCGATGGACATGCCGCCCGCAAAAAGGGCAAGATAGAAAATGGCCAATCCACCTGCGATGACACCCGGCCAGATCAGGTAGTGATTGAATTTTCGGAAGATGGCATACACGACAATGGCGTAAATTGTGCCGGGCAGCCAGCGCATCAACATCTCCGGCTGAAAGAGGGAACCCAGCATGGCCACCCCGAGGGTTTGACCGATCATCACCTCCAGCGCGCCGCGCGTCAACAGCCAGCCGGTGCCGGCCAGAAATCCGCCGATGACCGGGTAGGGAATGAAGCGCACCAGGTTGCCGAGGTTGAACTGACCGATCAGGTAGAACACGAGCCCGGTGAACAAAGCCGAGAGAATGACGGCCGCCAGCACCGTCGCGTAGACCGAGTCCGGTGCGGCGGAGGCGGCGGTCATGGCCGCGGCGATTCCGCTCGCGGCCAGGGCCAGCACCGCGGCGGGACTGTCCTGCGGCGAGATGATCGTGCCCGGCAGGGAGCCGAGGAAGGTCACCACGATGCCCATGGCGAGACTGCCGAACAGGAACAGGCCGATGCCCTGCGAGACGAATCCGCTCAAACCGCCGGAGAAGATCAGCGTCGCCAGCGAGATGCTGACCACCACTGCGATGATGCCGGTGATCAACCCTGCCGTCAGGATGACGGGAATCTGTTTTGCTTCCACTTTGAATTTGCTCTGAGCCATGAATGTACCCTCGCGCTGGTTTCGCTGAAATCCTCTAAATGGGATGACTTAACTCCGAAAAGTATAGCACGAAGTACAACCCCCGGTACAGAGGGGCGTTTCGATTATTGCGCCGTATTGCCTCCATCCACCAGCAGTAGATGACCCGTGATGAATGACGAGTCATCCGATGCCAAAAACAGCACGGCGCGGGCGATCTCCTCGGGCTGGCCGAACCGTCCCATCGGGATGTAGGCGCTCGATTCCCTGATGGCCTGCTCCAGTGTCACAGGATCGGAATACTCAAAGTAACCCTTCTCCAGCCACCTGTCCACGAACGTATCGCCGGGGCAGACGGCGTTCACGCGGATCCCGTCCCGCGCGAAATCCAGCGCCATGGCCTTCGTCATCATGCCCACCGCGCCCTTGCTGGCAATGTATGGGAACGCGTCCCTGCCCGCCACCACCGACCAATCCGAGCCGTTGTTGACGATGACGCCGCGTCCCTGTTTCTTCATGTGCGGCAACACCAGTTTGCACATGCGCCACACCGCAGTCACGTTGATCTCCATCGTCTCACGCCAAACGGATTCGTCCGTCGTTTCGGCTGTCCCCTTCGTGACGATGCCCGCGTTGTTGAAGAGGATATCAACGCGGCCGAACTCGCGCAGTGTGGCATCCACCACCTTCTGACAATCCTCCGCCTGGGTGTGGTCCGCGGCGATGAAGACGCATCGGACTCCCTTCTGCCTGCATTCCGCTTCGACGCGTCGACCCAGTGCCGCGCGCCGCCCTGTAATCACGAGATGCGCGCCCTCGTCCGCGAACAGAAGCGCCGCGGCCTTGCCGATGCCCGAGGTCGCGCCGGTAATGATAGCGGTCTTGCCTTTGAGTCTATTCATATGTTCATCTCTTTCTCCCGTCATTGCGAGCCGCCGTACTTTGGCGGGGAGGCAATCTCATCTACTGGTGGGGATTGCTTCGTCGCTCCGCTCCTCGCAATGACGGTCACTGTATTGGCTTCAATCGAAACGACGGGAATTTCGAGGCGACGCGCAACAGCACCTCGGGCGCGTCGCTGACGGGTTCGCCGCCCCAGCGCTCCCAGATGGGTCTGCTCGCGGGATTGACGCGCAGAGTCTGCGCCATCCACGCGGCGACCTCCGCGTCGGTTAACCGCTCGGCGCGGGCTTTGAAGCGACGCCTGCCTACCCACACTTCCACGTTTGGGTTCGCGCTCGCATTGCGGTACCAGTCGGTTCTCCCGCCCCAGCCCGCGATGATGACGTAAGTATCCGTTGCTGGATCGTAACTGTATTCCAGCGGCGTGCGGCGCGGCTTGCCGCTCTTGCGCCCGGTGGCGGTCAGCACGAGGAAAAACCTGCCAACCATCCAGCCGAGTCCGAGTTTGTAGTGCAGAATCGGCGCTTTGAAAATCCACTTGAAAAGCGGCCCCGGTTTGTCCAGCGGGACGAGGCGGGTGAGGATGAATTCTTCCACCTTCATGTAGAAG
>DAOTXP010000074.1:0-22779 GCA_034435275.1 Anaerolineales bacterium
CAACACCAAATTCTATTGGCGGGTGAGGGCTGTGAACAGCGACTTGGAATACAGCGCCTGGTCAGTCAGTCGCTCCTTCCGCACAGCCGTCCTGCCACCAACGTTGGTTGCCCCGGCAGACTTGGCCGTTCTCTCCGACCCGCGCCCGCCCTTCGACTGGGATGATGCAGGCGGCGCCACCTCCTACACTATTCAGGTATCGAGAAACAATACTTTCACCCTGCTGGTGCTAAACAAGACGATTGCCACTTCCGCCTACACCCCCACCGCCAATCTGCCCGCCAACATCACGCTCTACTGGCGCGTCAGGGCAAATGGCCCTAACGGACCGAGCTTGTGGTCGGAGGTGCGGTCGTTCACGATCCAATGAAACACCCCGGAGAATCCCGTACAGGGCAGCATTGCGTTGAAATGCTGCCCTGTACGAAGGGTTAGCTGTAATTCCTCAACAGGAAGTCTGTCCCGGGAAACAAGCCTGATTTTCGATATCCACAACGCCGCGCTGGAATGCGGCGTTGTGTGTTATTAAAGGCAAATCCCACCCACAGGATCCAACCATGAACAACTATAGTGCGCTTGTGATTACGTTCTTCGTTGCCGTCGCCTTCCTGCGCCTGATGGACTTTATCGCCCAGCGGGGATGGATCGAAAGCAAGATGAGCCGCAAACTCATCCATATTGGTACCGGGCCGATCTTCGTGCTTTGCTGGCTGATGTTCTCCGACGTTCAGAATGGACGCTGGCTGGCCGCGTTGGTCCCGCTTCTTATTACGGTACAGTTCGTTTTAGTCGGTACAGGGGTCATCAAAGACGAGGCAGCTGTGAAAGCCATGTCGCGCACAGGCGACCGCCGCGAGATCCTGCGCGGGCCGTTGTTCTACGGCATCGCCTTCGTAGCATTGACGTTGATCTACTGGAAGGATTCCCTGATCGGCATCCCGGCGCTGATGATCATGTGTGGCGGCGATGGGATTGCAGACATCGTCGGGCGGCGCGTCAACTCTCCCAGCCTGCCCTGGTCGCGTGAAAAAAGCCTGCTGGGCTCGGTCAGTGTGTTCGCGGGCGGCTGGTTATTGACCATGTTCATTTTCGCCGTCTATGTGTGGATGGGAACGTTCAGCGGGCCGCTCAGCCGTTTTCTATTGCCCGTTACGGGGGTCGCTCTGGGCGCGACCCTGGTCGAGTCCCTGCCCTTTCGGGACGTGGACAACCTGACCGTTACCGTCGCCGCGGCCCTGCTGGGTCACTTGTTATTTTAGGATTGGTTTCAACGCTTCGGCCAGTATTTGCGTAAACACAACCCTGCCAGTTTCGTTCAGATGCAGGATGTCTGCATACAGGTCGAGTGTGAGACGTTCGTCGCGCGAAAAGTCAAGGAACAGGATCCCGCGTTCATCTAGGTATGAGGCGAGGTTCTCAATATAGATTTTTAGGCCGGGCGGTTCGGAAGTAAATCTCAGGGTGCGGGCGCGCACGAGCATCAGTTGAATATCGTAATCCTGACATAACTGGATGATGGCGGGAAGGAAAGATTCGTCCACACTGTTCTCAAAGTCGAGGGCGCGAGGCGTGTAGAGATAATCCTCGGCAGAAGCGATGGCCTCAGCCAGGATATTCTGCTCCAGGTTCGCGCCTTGGAAGACGAGGGTCATGGCGCGGTTGGTGCATCTGGCGTCACAATTCAGGAGCAGTTCGGGGAGTGTATAGCGGATGCGACTATCCAGCGCCTCGCGCAGGCGCAGACGCGATCCGTAGACAGGCAGATAGGCCTCGGCCGTCTTCTCGAGGGGACTCATCTGGTTGATGTAAGCCAACTCGGTGAGCAGAACGTCATGCGACCCGGCATACTCGTCAATCTGCACGAAGTAACTGCCCTGCACGCGGTAGCCGGGTGTCGTCAGCATCGTATCGCGAAAAACAATGATCAGTGTCTGTGGCCGATGCGGGGATTCGACAATGTTGTTCTTCAGGATCAAGTACCATAATGCGGAGGCCGAACCAGCCACACCGGCGTTGTAGGCTTTACGATCCAGCGCGTCGGACAGGGTCACTTCATCCACACCCGCAATGAGCAGGGAGTCGCCTAGCATCATGATCTGAGGCTGGTTCTCCTCGAGATATTTCTTATTGGTCTGGCGGACGAAGTTATCGAACTGCGGCCCAACAGGTTTAGGATAGCCAACCGCATAACGGACAGGGAGATAAAAAGACAACGCGCCCGATAGGACGAGCAGGATGAGGAGGTAACGGCGAAACGCGGCCATGGAAAGTTAGAACTGAAAATAGATGAAATCGGGCGAGGAGGAATTGAGGTAAACCAGCATTGCCACAGTAGCGGCGGCGTAGTACAGCGCGTGGACGTACGAGTCCGGGGCGAGGCGGTGGTCCATCAACCATTTAAGCATCAGCGGAGCCGCGTAGAACGCCGTCATCGTCAGGACGATGAGCGCCACGACCTGTTCTTCCAGTGTACCCATCAGTGAACTGGATGTGAGCACGTGGACCACCCATTCCAGCGATGGGGCGCGGAACAACAGCCAGCCGAACACGATGAAGACGAACATCACCAGCCAGGCCGCGAAGGTCTTCAGTTGGTTCGATGGCTTCCAACTACCACCCATTCCAAGCATTTGATAGATGACGATCAGGACGCCGTACCACAAGCCCCAGAGCACAAACGTCCAGCCCGCGCCGTGCCAGATACCGCTTGCCAGCATGGTGACCAGCGGCGGCGCGGACTGGATGAACCAGTCCGGCAGTTTCGCCTGCCGGCGAAGCAGGTCGCGGCGCAACGGGAAGAAGATGTAGTCGCGCAGCCAGGTGGACAATGTGATGTGCCAGCGATTCCAAAAGTCGGTGGGCGTGAGGGAAAGATACGGGTACTTAAAATTCTCGGAGGTGTCGAAACCAAGCAAATACGCGATGGCGCGGGAAAGGTCGGTGTAGGCGGAGAAATCGGCGAGGATTTGCAGGGTGAAGCCGAGCGTTGCGGCGGTCGTCAGAAGGATGGTCGGTTCGCCTAGGGCAAAGACGCGGTCCACGATGGTCTTGATGGTATCGGCGACCACGAATTTCTTGAAGAAACCCATCACCAGCAGAGGCCAGGCGGTGTAGAAATATTCGGCCCTCCACGCGCGCGGATTTTGAATCTGCGGCAGGAGTTTCTGGGCGCGGTCCATCGGCCCAGCGGTGACCTGCGGGAAGAAGGACACGTACAAGCCGAAGGCGATCAGGTCGCGCGCGGGTTCAAGCGTGCCGCGCGAGACGTCGAGCAGATAGGCAAGTTTCTTGAGCGTGTAGAACGAGAGGCCCGCGGGGAGCAGAATCCGCACCAGCAGGAAGTCGGCCTGCAGGCCGAGGCCAGACAGAAGTCCGAAGAGCGAATCGCTGAAGAAGTTGTAGTATTTGAAGAAGGCAAGCACGCCCAGATTCAATAAGAGACTGAGCGCGACGAAGGTCCGCGCGCGGGCGCGGTGCCGCGAAATACCGAGGGCCAATCCATAATCAGCCAGCGTCGAGAGTCCCAGCAGGAGGGCGTACCACGGATGCGCCCAGGCGTAAAAAACGTAACTGGCAACCAGCAAAAGGACGTTCTGCCACGCCATGCGGCGCACGAGCCAGTAGAGGGCGAAGACAATGAGGAAGAAAAGCAGGAAGTCGTAGGTGGTGAAAATCATTCGACGCCTATGATTCGGGATGTTCCTCGGCCAGGATCATCACGCGGAAATCCTCGGCCGCGGCCAGGCCTTTTTCCTTGCCGGCCTCGGCCGCCCACTCTCGCATTTCCTTTTCGACATCCCATTCGCCGATCTGGCTGGCGTGCTTTTTCAACGCGGCAATCTTGACCTCGAGCGTGTCGTGGATGTCCACCCAGGTATCGGGCTTTTCGGACCCGTGGACGTACAGCCGCTTGACGTTGTGGGGTTCCAACCCCTCGTCGAGCAGATCGGTGAAGATGAGGCGTGTGCCCGCGGACGGGAAGACCGCGTCGATGGCGGCTTGCGCCGCGGCGCGATGATCGGGATGGTTGACGTAACCGTTGCCGTAGAATAACTGCGTCGGGTCGCCGGTCACCACGGCCTCGGGCCTGTAGCGGCGGATGAGGCGCGTTAGTTCTTTGCGGAGAGGAATGTCCGCGATGAGTTCGCCGTCCGCATAACGAAGAAAGACGGTGTGTTTGACTCCCAGCACCTCGTTGGCGGCTTTCTGCTCGCCCTCGCGGATAAGGGACAGGACCGGCTTGTAATCGGGACCATGCGCGGGGTCGTTCGAGCCGGCGTCTCCGCTGGTGATAACCACCGAGACGATCTCGCACCCGGCGCGCGCCCATTTGGCGAGCGTCCCGGCGACGGTGAATTCCTGATCGTCGGGATGGGCATGGATGACCATGGCGAATTGGGGGATGTATTCTTTTTCCATGTTTACTCCTCGAGCAATGGCTGGAGGGTTTCAGCCAGAACCTGTGTAAAAATTGACTTGCCCTCGGGTGTCATGTGATGCGGATCGGAAAAATGCTCCGGCCCGATTTGAGGCATGTGAGCCAGGTCGAACAGGGAAATGCCGCGCCCAGACAGGTAGGTCTGCAAATTCTGAACATAGGTTTCCAATCCATGCGGCTCGGCGGCGGGATTCGGGAACAGGTTCGTCGGCGCGCGGACGAACACGAGTTGGATGTCTCGTTCTTGCGCGAGCCCAATGATCTCGGGCAAAAAAGAACGAGCGACCTGTTGATCAAAGTCGAGCGCATGGGGAGAATAAAGTTCCTGCTCGGCATCCAGAATCATGCTGGATAAGACCTCGGGTGGAATGTCCGAGCGCAAGACGGACTCGAAGGCCGCGTCACTGCATTGCGCGTCACAGCCAAGCAGGGATGGAATTGCATGTCGCTGAAACGCGCCGAGGGCGTCGAGCAGTTCGACGCGATAACTGTAAGGCGGCAGGAACATATCAAGGGCGCGCTCGGGCAAAGTCATGCGCTGGACGTAAGCAAGTTGGAGGAACAGGGTATCTTCGGGCGAGGAATACTTGTCCAGCATCCCGAAATAAGGCCCGTCAGCGCGGAAGGAGGGCGCGGTGAGAAGCGCATCGCGAAAGAGGATGATCACAGTCTGGGGCAGTTCGTCGGCGGGGAGGATATTGTGTTTGAGCAGGAGATACCAGAGCGCCGAGGCCGAGCCTGGCACATCCAGTTTATACGTTGTGAGATCCACCTGCTCTTGAAAGAGGTCGGCGTCCACATCCTTGGTCAGCATCGAGTCGCCCAGCAGGAGAATCTGTGGGCGGTGTGACTTGATCTCCTGAAGATATTCACGTGCAATACGCGGCGTGAGGTGGGGACCGGGTGCATCGGGATAGGAACCCTGAAAGGCAATTTGAACCGCGAGGGAAGCGAGGAGGAGTAAGGCAAAAAACAAAATGGCAAAGCGGACGGTCAGGCGCATAACGGCCTGATTTTACCTGTCTATGCTTTGGAGTACAATAACATCATTCCGCTTCAGGAGAATCCCCCATGACCATCATTCTCGACGGATCATCCCTCACCATCGAAAAACTCGTCGCCATTGCCCGCTTCAACGAGAAGGTGGAACTGTCCCCCGCCGCGCTGGAGCACATCAAGGCCTGCCGCGCCGTGCTGGAGGAGAAACTGGCCGCGCACGAGATCATGTACGGCACCAACACCGGCATCGGCGAGTTTTCGGAAACGATGCTCAACGACGAACAAGTGAAGGATTTCCAGAAGTACCTCATTTATAATCACGCGGCGGGAATCGGGGATCCTGCGCCGGTCGAACATGTCCGCGCCGCGCTGGCCAGCCGAATCAACGTCCACGCGCGCGGACATTCCGCCTGCCGCCCGGAGATCACGCTGACCTACGTCGAGATGCTCAACCAGGGCGTGACGCCGGTCGTGTGCCAGAAAGGCTCGGTCGGGGCGAGCGGCGACCTGGCTCCGATGGCGCAGGCCGCGCTCCTGCTCATGGGCGAAGGCGAAGCCTTCTTTAATGGCGAACGACTCGCGGGGTCCGAAGCGATGCGGCGCGCGGGGATCGAAGTCCCCGGGCTCCAGGCGCGCGACGGTCTGGCCGCGATCAACGGGTCGAATCTTTTGACGGCTATGAGCGCGCTGGCGCTCTACGACATGGAACGCTGGCTGAAGCAGGCCGAGATCGCGGCGGCCATGTCCATCGAGGCCCTGCTCGGCAACCTCAAACCGTATAACGCGAAATTGCATGAACTGCGCGGCTTCAAAGGCGCGCAGAGGTCGGCGGCGGCCATCCGCAAGTGCATCGAAGGCTCGGACCTGACGACCGGCAAGATGAAGACCAAAGTGCAGGACGCCTACTCAATGCGGTCGACGCCGCAGGTGATCGGCGCGGCGCGCGACGCAGTGGCCTACGCGCGCTCGCAGGTGGAGATCGAGCTGAACGGCGTGGCCGACAACCCGATCTTCCTGCCCGACGAAAAACTGACCCTGACCGGCGCGAACTTCCAGGGCTCGCCCGTGGCCCTGCCGATGGATATGGCCGGCGCGGCCATCACGATGGTGTGTGTGCTCTCGGAACGCCGCCTCAACCGGCTGACCAACCCGGCTCTTTCTCAGGGACTGCCTGACTTCCTGGCTCACGAGCCGGGCTTCTACTCCGGGTTCATGCTCTCGCAATACACCGCCGACCATTTGATCGTGGAGCAAAGAATTTTGTCCGCGCCCGCCTCGATCCAATCCATCCCGGCCGCGGCCGACCAGGAGGACTTCGTCTCGATGGGCATGAACACGGCCCTCAAGAACAATCAGATTTTGGATAACGCCTACGGCGTGCTCGGCATCGAATTCATGGCCGCGGCGCAGGCGCTGGACTTCCGCGACTTCACGCCCGGCAGGGGGACGCAGGCGGCGCGCCAAGTCATCCGCAAGCATGTTGCACATCTCGATGTTGACAGGCCGTTGTATCCCGACCACAACACGATGAAGGCGCTGGTCAAATCGGGGGAGATTTTGGAGGAAGTGGAGAAGGTGGTTGGAAGTTTGGGATAAGTTTTAACCGCGAAGAGCGGAAGGGCGCGAAGCGGGCGTTTTTCTTTGCGTTCTTCGTGTTTCGCGGTTCAATATGGAAACAGCAGGAGTGGACTTGATCAGTCCACTCCTGATTATTTTGAGGCAACCCGGTTACATTCCTCATTTCTTTTTATTTTACCTCTCCACACCCACCACACCGCCCAGCGCGTTCAGGCGCAGAGTCCACGTACTGCCGATACTGAACTGCTGGAACTCACTGACCGTGCCCGGCGAATAGGTCAACTGGCCCTTGCTGGTGGAGAAATACACGTTCAGGTCTTCGGAGGGCGATCCCTTCCGCTGATTGCCAACGAGGAAGGGATCTGGATAAACCGGGAAGTTGTCATTCCCATTGAGCGTCTCGGTGCGGACGGTCGTCCATTCGTCCACGGTGTAGGAACAATAATCCTGCGACTCAGTGTGACATTCCTGCACCACCTCGCCATAGCCTGTGCCGGTGTCCACCACTTTTTCTTCGCAGACCTCCTGACTCTCGGTGCGGCAGGATATATTGTACGCATCCGAAGGCGGACTGCCCGCCTCATTCGAATAATTGACTGGTCTCACTTCCTGAATCGGCACAGAGGTTTGCCAGGATAAATTCGTCACTGTCCCCTCGACGGTTGCGGTGGGAAAGATGAACAGGGCCCCAACCGCCACACAGATTAACGCGATGCAGGCCAGCACGCCGCCGAGAATCAGCCACGGCGCGCGCGACGGCTTTTTGGCCGGGGTGACCGGCGCGGCAGGGGTCAGTCCGCCAGGCATACCAAACGAGACCGCGCCCGGCGCGGGAGGTGAGACCGCCAGCGGCAGGGCTGCGCCGCAGTTGGCGCACATCGTCCGCGTGGACGGGTTGGCCTGTCCGCAATTCGTGCAGGTGACCTCGGTCGGCGCGGCCTGGCGTTTCATTTCCTTCCCCACCGCGCGCTGCCTGCCCTCTTTCAAGTCCCCGCCGCATTGCGAACACACGGTCGCGGTGGCGGGATTACGCGTGCCGCAGAATCCGCAGTGGATGTCCGCGCCTGCTCCCGCGGCGCGCGCCACGTTTTCATCTTGAATCAACTTCGCCTGTGCCGGCGCGTAGAACTGCACATTCTCCGGCTGGGGCGCGCCGCAATTCTCGCAGGTCTTCTTCGGCCCGGGGTTGCGGCTGTTGCAATTCGGGCACACCCATTCGAGTTGAATGAATCCCTTGGATCGTTTGGTCGCCATAGTCTCTCCGTGACTGAAGTGTACAGGAAAATTTCAGAAGATAAAAGGGCGGATTCCCCTAACCGAATCCATGCCAGGCGCGGACAGACTCTAGCATCCGCGTTACCTCTGGTTCGGGATGTGGAGACGCATCGTTCGGACCCGCGTACTGCGCGCCGTTTAACGCGGCCAGGACTCCGCCCGCGCCGTTGGCCACGTTCTCCGCGCTGTAGCCTCCCTCCAGCACGAAGACGATTTTTCCCTTGCAATGCTCGTTCGCGAGTTCCACTAATCTTTTCGCGAGGGCGTGATACCCCGCGCTGGAAAGTCCCAGCGAGGTGATCGGGTCCGACCAGTGTGCGTCGAATCCCACGGAAACGAGAATCATCTCCGGGCGAAACGATTCGACCATCGGCTTCATCACCTGTTCTGCAATTTGAGCGAAGACTCCATCCCCTGCGTAGGCTGGCAGCGGCACATTGACAACGCGTCCTTTGGCGTGCGGCGCGTCGTCCATGCGGCCGGTGCCGGGATAAATGCCCCATTGATGAGTCGAGAGGTAACCCATCCGTTCATCGTTCAAGAACGCGGCCTGGGTGCCATTGCCGTGATGCGCGTCGTAGTCAATCACCAGCACGCGCCGCGCGCCGCGTTCGAGCAGGTCGCACGCCGCGACGGCCACATTGTTGAACAGACAGAATCCCATCGCCCGCGCGGGTTCGGCGTGATGTCCCGGCGGGCGGACAAGGGCGAACGCGTTCGCCGCGTCCCCGGCCCAGACCGCGCGCGCACAGCCCAAGGTCCCGCCAGAGGCGAGCAGGGCGTCGGCGAATGATGTTCTGGTCACATATGTCGGAGCATAATCAATGATGCCCGGTCCCTGCCGCGCGGATTCTTCCACGGTTTGAATCATGCGCGGTGAGTGCACGCGCGCGATCTCCTCATGCATTGCGGGAGCCGCCTCCCATTGTTCGAACTTGAATCCGCCCAATGACTTGCCAAGCAATTCAAATCTGCCGGGACGTTCGGGATGATCGGGAAATTCATGGCCGGGCGAAAGCACTTGCGTGACAATTGTGGTCATGCAGGCATTATACGCTTAAACGATTGCCAGGCATGTCAGTGACATGCCTGGCAATCTTGAGGGGGGAGGGACACCACCGTTAGCAAGCATGGGGGGGACATGCGGGCCGTTCGGTGGATGACACCTAGATACCAGTAAAGGGAGGGCAGGTGTCTTGGTGACAATATACACCCTAATTCTCCAAGATACATTAAAGGGAGGTTAGAAATTGGAGAGGAATTATCTAAATTAGCGCCCTTTATCACGAAAGAGAGTCAGCCATTCATCCAGCTCGGATTTCGACATCCCCTGCTCTTTGAGTTCAACCGCGGGCCCGCCGCGCAGGACTTCAATCATCTGCCGGGCAAATTCATCCGAAGAGACCACCGCGGCACCGGCCTCGCGCGCCTCGGCCTGCACCTGCCGGTCAGATGTGATGACCGTATAGTTTTGCGCCGCGCGCCCGAGCTTTTTCAAACGCGCGCGGATGGCGGAATCCGCCGTCGTTCCCGCGCGGACGAAGTGGGCGGTCACGCTTCCGAACGCGCGCCTGCCGTCCTGTCCGGGCGGCGCGCCGTCGAAGAATACCTCCACCTGTCGGCGCTGGAGACGGCAAAACACCTGCAAACGATGAACGAGTTCGAGTTCGTCGTCCACCGAACGCAGGCTCAACCCCAGTTTGGGAATCAGGTTGTGACCGTCAATCAGATAGGGCATCAAGCGAATTGTAAAGCAGAACCCAGGTTTCTTTGTGAGAAATCTGGGTTCTGTTCGGGGTCTACGCGAGCGCCACTTCCTTCGTAACGATCTCGAACTTCGGCGGGTGCTCCAGAGTCTTTTTGACCTTGCATAAATCCGCCGAACGGATCAGGGCCTCGTGATACTGCTTCGGGAAGGTGGGCGGGACCTGGATCTCCAGGTCGATCTTGTCCATCATCCCGGTCATCGGATTGGGATGATTGCGCTGGATAATGCGGATGCCATCCGTCGGCAGGCCGCGCTGGCGGCAGAAGCCGAGGATGTAGATGCCCGCGCAGGTTCCGATGGAAGCGAGGAATACCTCGAACGGCATCGGGGCGGAATCTTCGCCGCCGCCCTGCGCTGGCTGGTCGGTGGGCAGGGTATGGCCGCGAAAGTGCGCGTCCACGCGTGCCCCGCCCGGGAAGTCAATGATCATTTCCATGGTGGTGTCACTCCTGTGAAATATTGTACCGCCAAATAGAACCGCTGACCCGTCAATTCCTTACCCATCGGCTATAATCATACAATACTGAAAGGCAGAATGGCTTTCGTCGTTCGACAAATTCAACAACAAAGTCTGTTATCTCTCGTATTCGATATTAGTGACCTACCTCTTCACAGGAGATTCTCATGGCAAACAAAAGCCCCCGCGAGATCATGGTCCCGCCCTCCGGCGGCGTCTTGCGCGACTTCATGATGCGCATCAAACTCATCCTGCGGCTGATGGGCGACCGCCGCGTCAACCTGTTCCTCAAACTCCTGCCGCTGGCCTCGGTGGCTTACCTCATCTGGCCGGTCGACCTGGCGCCCGGCATGGTCCTGCCCGTTATCGGCGCGGTGGACGACGCTGCCATCTTGTGGCTCGGCTCCTATCTTTTCGTGGAACTCTGCCCCCCGGATGTGGTCAAGGAACACATGAAGCAGCTGACCAGTAACATGGATGCCGTGGAAAGCAGCGACGAGGTGGTAGATGCAGAGACCACCGACCTGTCAGACGACAAATGACCACGCGCCGCATACTGACCATTCTGCCGCTGCTCTTGCTCGCCTGCGCGATCTTCAACCCGCTTCCTACGGACCCCGGGGCCGCTCCCGCTACCGCAACGTCCACCCCAATCCCAACGGACACACCCACCTCCACACCCGAGCCCCCCACCGCGACCCCTCTGCCTCCAGATGCCAGTGCTTTTCCCGACCCGAACGCGTATCAATGGGAACTGGTGACCGGCAGCCTGGTTCTGCCGGTTGACATCCAGAACGCGGGCGATGGCTCGGGTCGGCTGTTCATCGTCGAACGGACGGGCACAATTCGCATTTTCCAGAATGGGCAACTGCTCCCAACCCCTTTTCTCAATATCACCGACCGCGTCTTCAGCGCCGCCTCGGAGCAGGGACTGCTCGGGCTGGCATTCCATCCACGCTATGAAGAGAACGGCCTGTTCTTCGTCAATTACATTGACGGAAACGAGAACACGGTTATCGCGCGCTTCCGCGTGAGCAGTGACCCGAATCTCGCTGACCCATCCAGCGAGGTGCAGGTGCTTTACGTCCGCCAGCCATATTGGAATCACAACGGCGGCGTGCTGGCCTTTGGGCCAGACGGCTACCTGTACCTCGGTCTCGGCGATGGCGGCTCCGGCGGCGACCCGCAGGGCAACGGGCAATCGTTCAATACCCTGCTGGGTAAAATCCTGCGCATTGACGCGGACAATGGCGACCCGTACACCATCCCGCCCGATAATCCCTTCGGCAGTGAGATCTGGGCTTACGGTCTGCGCAATCCCTGGCGCTTTTCCTTCGACGCGCGCACCGGGGACTTATACATCGGCGATGTAGGCCAGGGCGAATGGGAGGAGATTGACGTAGCCCCGGCCGGCGTCGGCGGGCTGAACTTTGGCTGGAACTACCGCGAGGGTGGGCATCCCTACGAGGGACAACCCCCGGCCGGGGTCCAGTTGGTGGAACCGATTGCGGAATATAGTCACGGCGAGGGATGTTCCGTCACCGGCGGCGCGGTCTATCGCGGCACGGCCCTGCCCGCCTGGCAGGGAATCTACCTGTACGGCGACTATTGCTCCGGGCTGATCTGGGGCCTTCTGCCCGCTGACTTGGGCCAGAACGCGCAGATTCTGTTTGACACCTTTTTCAACATTTCCACCTTCGGGCAGGATGAGGCTGGAGAAATCTACCTCGCCAATTACGGCGGTGAGGTCTATCGGCTGACCACTCGCTAGTGCGGCGTCCAACGTCTCCTGACGTTGGCGCCAAAGTCTGGAGACTTTGGACTCCGTATCTGATCAAATTTGCTGGCCAAAACCGGATAATTGCGGGATAAGTCGTCCAAAAATCAAGCCGATTGTCACCTGCAAATTTATGACGCCTGTCACTGGCAGGCGTCTTTCATTTCCCGTACACTATAAGCGTAAATAAGTCAGGAGGCAGACATGGCAGTGCGGACCTGGCAAGTGGAAAAGATCGAATACTGCGAACACGTCGGGCGCGAGATCGCGCTCGAAGCGGAAGTGGTCTATCCCGCCGACCATCTCCCCGACCAGCCGCGCGTGATCGCCCACCGCTGTTCGAGCGCCATCATCTGCAACCAGTTCGACAAGCCCGCCTGCGTCTGGTGCGGCACCAATCCTGACCATAACCCATTGTAAACAAAACGGGCAAGCGCCCGCTTTGCAAACTCTCTCCTCCCTCTGAGTTGGTCAAGGCCATCCCGCGCGAAATCGCGGGATGTGCCGTTAAAAGGGTTTCCACTGACATGTGCCTAGGAAATAGCAGGGTATAATTTGCTCACAAGCGAAGGTAGAAAAACGATGACCACCTTTACCATTACATTGCCTGATGAACGTGTAAAGAAACTCCAGGAACTCGCGAATCGCTTCCGCGTTGCGCCCGAAGAACTGGTGCGCGCCAGCCTGGAAGAGTTATTGACGCGGCCCATGGAGGATTTCCAGCAGGCGCTCGAACGCGCCCTGAGAAAAAACGTTGACCTTTATAAACGATTAGCCTGATGCGTTACTTGACGGTGGGAGAAGTGCTCGAAATCTACAGTCGCGTTATTGAACAATCAGGCGGCGGAGTGGGAATTCGCGATCTTGGCGCATTGGAATCGGCAGTTGCCCAGCCGCGCATGACCTTCAACGATGAAGAGTTATATCCGACTATCGTAGAAAAGGCCTCCGCTCTCGGATACTCGCTGATTCAAAATCATCCATTCATGGATGGCAATAAACGCGTTGGTCATGCGGCAATGGAAGTTTTCCTAATGCTGAATGGGTTCGAGATTTCTGCAGGCGTGGACGAGAATGTTGAAATCATCCTTGGCGTCGCATCAGGAGTGATAAGCCGAGAGTTACTCACCGATTGGTTAAGAACTTACATTATTGAGTCTCAGGGTGGGTAAACAAATGCCCGAATCAAAGCGACCCCTACGCGTTTTTCTCTGCCACGCCTCACAGGATAAGCCTGTTGTGCGTGAGTTATCTCAACGCCTTGCCTCTGAGGGTTGGATTGATCCGTGGCTGGATGAGAAAAAGTTGTTGCCCGGGCAAGATTGGCGACTGAAAATTGAGGAAGCGGTCGAAATCTCCGATATTGTAATTATTTGCCTCTCAAGTAATTCTGTGAGCAAGGAAGGATTTGTTCAAAAAGAGTTGCGCTATGCAAGGGAGATAGCACTTGAAAAACCCGAAGAAACTATTTTCTTAATCCCATTGCGATTAGATGAGTGCGATGTTCCGAGAGGCCTACGCTTTTATCAGTGGGCAGATTATTTTGGGGAAAAGAAAGAAGAAACATACAGTGCGCTAATCGAATCATTAAAGTTGCGGCATGAGCAGAGGTTGAGACTCGAAGAGAAGGAACGCGCTCGCAAAGAAAAGAGAAACAGGAGCACGAAGGTCGCTGAGAAAGCCGCTCGCGCGAGGATCACGCGAGAAAAGGTAGAACGTGGAATTGTCGAAGGTACTGAGGAAAATGAAACAAAACATAAAGTTACAGAAAAACACGAAATTGCTGGGAAAGTAGAAAAAATACCACTCCTGAAACCGATTTCGCTCCTTCCTCCTGATACAGCAGATCAAAGTAAACAGTCGCCCATAGTAGGATTGGCTTCACCTTCGGAGCCACCAACTTTTGAACCAATAGGGATAAACTCAAACAGTATAGTTAGAGGAGGTCGCGTAAAACAAGAAAAACACGCTAAGTCAACAAAGCCAAGAAAAGTCACTGCTTCGACAACAAACTTAAAATTTCCATCCTGGCTGAAGCGCCTCTTGGGATACTTTTTGATTGCAGTTATTGTATGGTTGGCCATGACGAATTTGGATAAATGGATGTTGCCAATCATCAAAGGCGTGGATTTCCTCAGACCATCTGTGAATTTTGAGGTTCCAACTCACGAAATTGCGACTCAAGCGCCCACTTCTTCTGTTACACCTTTTACCCCTGCTGCAACGAGGACGCCTACTCTAAAACCAATTTCTTCTAAAACATTTACCCCCGTTTCATCGATTCCTACAGATTACAAATCACCGGCCGTTTATACTATACAGGTAGGGGAATTTCCCTCTTGTCTTGCTAGACGTTTCAATATAGACCTTGATGAGTTATTAAAGGCAAATGGGCTTGCTAATTCCTCAATCATAATTCCAGGATATACATTCATACTACCTCAGAATGGAAAACCGTTTCCTGCGGATCGAGCACTTCAGTCTCACCCGACGACATATACTGTTCAATCAGTAGATGAAACACTGAGTAGTATTGCATGTAACTATGGCGATGTATATCCTGAAGAGATTGCCTTACTCAACGAACTACAACTAAATTCAGAGCTTACTGTTGGTCAAGTTTTACGAATTCCATAAATAGCCAGTGTAAAGTGAAGCGTAGCAGTTTCCCCTGGAGCAAAAGATAACCCAAGCGAAAGGTGTATTCGATAGATTATAGCGGGCGATTCTTCCTCGAACATGGAATATTATAAAAATGTTATTGAAGTTTCAACTCATCAGAACTCTTTTGGTCATGGCTACTTCCCTAAAAACCTCGCCATCGCCTCATTGACCGGCCTGGCGAACACCTCCTGCGGGCTTCCCCACTGTTCCAATTTTCCATTTAAAATCACGGCCATGCGCGTGGCGAGTTTGAGCGCCTCCTGCAGGTCGTGGGTGATGAAGATCGTGGTCGTGCCGGTCTCGGCCAGCAGGGACTTCAAGTCATCCAGCAGGCGGGCGCGCGTGGGCGCGTCGAGGGCGGTGAATGGCTCATCCAGCAAGAGCAATTCGGGCTGGAGCAAGAAGGCGCGCGCCAGGCTGACGCGCTGGGCTTCGCCGCCCGATAATTTCTTTGCGGGTCGATTCGCCAAATGTGCCACGCCCAGCCGCTCCAGCCACTCGGCAGTCCTGCGTTTGATCTCCGCCGCTGGCGTGCCGCGGAACTTCAAGCCAAGCGCGACATTCTCGCGCACGGACAGGTCGAGTAACAACGGCTCCTGCAAGACCAGTGCGATGCGGCGGCGATAATCAAGATCAGAGCCCTCCACAGTTTGTCCACCATTAAACAAAATTTGACCTCGTTCCGCGCGCAGCAGCCGCGCCAGCGCGAGGAACAGGGTGCTCTTCCCCGCGCCGTTCGGCCCGACGACAGCCAGCACCTCGCCCGGCTCGATCCCCAGATAGTCAATTTCCAGCACGGGCACCTTCTCGCGATGGACGAGCAGGTTGCGGATTTCCAGCAAGGGACTCATTGTTTGCCTCTCTGCTGGATCCAGGTCAGCGCGGCGTTGATGAGAAAAGTGATGGTCAGCAAATAAATTCCCAGCGCGATGGCCCGCTCGAACTCGCCCTTGCTCGTTTCCAATACAATGGCAGTCGTCAGGACGCGCGTCTGGCCGCGGATGTTGCCGCCCACCATCATCGAGGCGCCCACCTCCGAGATGACCGAGCCGAAGCCCGCCATCAATGCCGCGAGCAGGGGCAGGCGCGCTTCGCGCCACAGCGACAGAATCATCTGTGTCCGCGAGGCGCCGAGGCCGTAGAGTTGCAGCCGCAGGCGCGGGTCGAGCTGCTGGAGTCCCGCCGCGGTGAGACCCGTCACCACCGGCGCGGCGATCACGGTCTGGGCAAGGATAATGGCCGCGGGCGTATAGATTAGCCCCAGGTCCCCGAGCGGACCCGAACGCCAGAGCGTCATCGCCACCGCCAGCCCGACGACCACCGGCGGCAGGGCCATGCCGGTGTTGATCAGGCTGTAGAGGAAGGCGCGTCCGGGAAATTTTCCCAGCGCGAGCGCGGTCCCCAGCGGAAGCCCGATGAACAGGCTGACGAACGTGGAGATGCCTGAGACGCGCAAAGACAGCAGGGTGACCGCCCAGACTTCGGGGTCTGAAAAAAGAGAACGGATAAAGTCAATCATGACAGACATGGCTCACCCCAAACTTAAGGATTCAGCCACGGATTAGGCGAATTAGCGCGGATTGAGAAAAATTGGAAAACACCCTGAGGTCAAACCACGGGCTGGCTCGCAAGATCAGGTTGACCGAATCCGTGTAAATCCGTGAAATCCGCGGCAAAAACCGAAAGATAAATTTGGGGCGAGTCACGATGAACTGGTCTACAACCCGAGATCAGCGTCGGTCTTGTCCGCGTCCGGGTAGAAGAGTGGCTGTCCGAACTTGTCCACACCGAACTGGGCAATCACCTCCTGTGTGGCAGGATCGGTCATGAATTGGGCAAAGGCCAGAGCGCCTTCGTAATTGACCTTCGGCCATTTGTCCGGCCTGACGGTGATGACGTGATACACGTTCAACAGACTGGCATCGCCCTCGACCAGGATCACCAGTTGCAGGTTGTCCTTGTTGGCGAGGTAGGTAGCGCGGTCGGTGAGGATGTACGCGCCTTTTTCGGAGGCGACGGTCAGCGAAGCGCCCATGCCCTGACCTGTTTCGAGATACCAGGCCTGGCCGGCCGGGTCGAACTGAACCTGGCCCCACAACTTCAACTCGGCTTTGTGGGTGCCCGAGTCGTCGCCGCGCGAGACAAAGGTCGCGCCGGCGGCTGAGATGGCTGTCAGTGCGTCAACCACAGACAGGCCCCGGATGGCCGCCGCGTCGGCGGCAGGGCCGACGATGATGAAGTCGTTGTGCATGACCAGGAAGCGGTCCTTGCCATTGCCACCGTCCATGAACGTGACCTCGGATGAGGGCGCGTGGACAAGCAGGACATCTGCGTTGCCTTCCTCGCCCATCTTCAGGGCTTCGCCGGTCCCCACCGCCACGGTCTGGACTGTGTAGCCGGTCTGCTCTTCGAAGAGCGGAATCAACACGTCAAGCAGGCCCGAGTCCTGCGTGGACGTGGTAGTCGCCAGAATCAGGCTTGGGTTTTTCGGCGCGCAGGCGGAAGGCAAAAGACAAAATGCAAAAAACAAAACGAGGCAGGTTTTTTTCACCGACGTTTTTCCTAAACTGAAATTTGCTCGCCGCTGTGGGCAGTGTTATAGCCTGTCAGCGAATCGAGTTCGGAACGAAAGGCGGCGGTCTGCAGATAATCCAGCAAGGGCGTCAGCAGTTTTTCCTGTTCACGCGGCAGGACGAGGTCGTAGCGCTCCTCGAAAAGCGGGATGAAATCGAGGCCGTGCTGGCGCGCGGCGGCCTGCAGACCGACGGCAGCATCCGCGCGGCCCTGCGCGATCTCCACGGCAGATTCGCTATGGGTCTTCACGACGCGGTCACAGCCCTTAATCTGCGCAGGCGGGATGGCAAGTCGCTTCAATTCGCGGTCGAACCAGAGCCGCGTGCCCGAGCCTGCATTGCGGTTTACAAAACGAATATCCTCGCGAGCGAGATCGGAGATGGAATGAATCCCTTTGGGATTGCCTGCCGCGAGCAACAATCCTTGTGTACGATAGGCGAGCGTGACAACTTCCATGTCACGGTCAGGGAAAAGATGGCGGACGGTGGGTGTGTTGTATTCGCCGTTTTCATCCAGCAGATGTGCGCCGGAAACCTGGCAGAGTCCCTGGCGTAGATTCACTAATCCGTCCAGCGAACCGACCGGCAGACTCAACAACGTAAAGTGCCGCGCCAGATGCTCGGCAACGCCCTCCAGTGCCAAGTCGTGACTGCCTGAAAAGATAACGGCTGGTTTTTTGGTCTTGGGCAGGATGACTTCCTGCAGGAGGAACGCGCCGGCTTTGGCCTGATAGAATTTTTCCGTCACGGTGCCTGTGGTGCAGACTTCGACCAGTTCGATCAGGTCCGCGGATTCCAGCGCGAGGATGTGGTGACGGATCCACGCCGGGGACCGGCCGAGGGTCCGCGCCAGATGCGTGAGGGTGGCGGGTTCGGCCATCAGCAGGCGCAGGATCTGCATCCGCCGCGGGTCTGCCAGCAATTTGATCTGGCTAAAAGTGTGGAGGGGTTCGACAGTTTTCATAACTATTAAGGAAAAACTTAATCGTAAGTTTACTGGAGGGTGTTGAGAGAGTCAAGAGATTTTGGAAACACAAACCCATCCGCCGTTGGCCGGATAATGTGATACACTCTTTCCCAGAGTTAGATAATTGGATTTGCGTAGTGTATGTCCGCCGACCCTCTTATTGGACGGCGGTTTTTGTTTCCCGGCCCTGCCGGAGAGAGAAGATGATGAAATGGATGTAAGACTGTATGTAGGTAACCTTCCCAAAGCGACCACCGAGGACGAACTGCGCATTCTGTTCGCACAGGCCGGGAACGTTTCGGCCCTCGAAGTCATCAAGGACCGCGACAGCGGCCAGTCCAAGGGCTTTGCCTTTGTGACGATGGGCGAGAAACACGAGGCGGACAAGGCCATCAGCATGTTCAACGCCTATTCCTTGGGCGAGAATGCCCTGAAGGTCAATGTGGCCAAGCCTCGCGAGGACCGCTCCAAGTAAAGGCTGAGAAAGCTAAAAACTATCGGCCGACACATGATGTGTCGGCCGATTTTTATTATAGTTTGGTCAGCGGCGGCGAAGGGGATGGAATGACCAACAGCCGTACCATGCAAGCCGTGCTGATAGGCCGTCCGCCCATTTTTTTACTTCACCAAATTCCTCAGCACCGTGTGCAGGATGCCTCCGTTGCGGTAGTAGTTGACTTCCACTTCGGTGTTCAGCAACGCGGTGACTTTGAACTCAACCACTTTACCGTTCGACTTCTTCGCCTTGACCGTGAGGACGCTCCTGGGTTTGATCGCGTCGTTCAGGCCCTCGATGTCGAAGACCTCCGAACCGTCCAGGCCGAGCGACTCGGGATTTTGCCCATCCATGAACTGGAGCGGCAGGATGCCCATGCCGATCAGGTTGGAGCGATGGATGCGCTCGAACGATTCGGCAATGACAGCCTTCACGCCCTGCAGGAGCGGACCCTTCGCGGCCCAGTCGCGGCTGGAGCCGGTGCCGTATTCCCTGCCCGCGAGAATGATGGTCGGAACACCAGCCTGCTTGTAGAGCATGGCCGCGTCGTAAATCGGCATCTCCTGGGCGTTCAACTTTGAACCTTCCACATTAAACCATTTTGTCCAGTTTCCTTCCTTCGGCGCGACCAGCAGGTTCTTCAAGCGGATGTTCGCAAAGGTGCCGCGCGCCATGACCAGGTCGTTGCCGCGACGCGTGCCGTATTGATTGAAATCGCGGGGCTGGACGCCGCGCTCCTGCAAAAATTTTCCAGCAGGTGAATCCGCGGCGATATTGCCGGCGGGCGAGATGTGGTCGGTGGTGATCGAGTCGCCGAACATGCCCAGCACGCGCGCACCCTTGATTTCTTGAATCAAGGGCACATCCAGAGTCAACGTCTGGAAGTAGGGCGGATGATGAATGTAGGTGGACTCTTCGCTCCACTCGAACAGGTCGCCCTCCTTCACCTTGATGTCTTTCCACATCTCCGAGCCGCTGAACACGTCGGCGTATTTCTCCTTGAACATCTCCGCCCGCACGCTCGACGCGACCGTCTCGTTGATCTCCTGCTGGCTGGGCCACAGGTCTTTGAGATACACCGCCGCGCCGTCCGGGCCGGTGCCCAGCGGTTCGTTGACCAGGTCAATGTCAACCGTTCCAGCCAACGCGTACGCGACGACCAGCGGCGGACTGGCGAGGAAGTTGGCCTTGACCAGCGGGTGGACGCGGCCCTCGAAGTTGCGGTTGCCCGAAATGACCGCCGCCGCAACCAGATCGGACCCGGTCACTGCCTTGGCGACCTCGCCGGGCAGCGGCCCCGAATTGCCGATGCAGGTCGTGCATCCGTAGGCAATCACGTTGAATCCAAGTTTCGCGAGCGGATCGATCAGGCCAGCCTGCTTAAGATACTCAGTCACCACGCGCGAACCGGGCGCGAGCGAGGTCTTAACGTATGGCTTGACCGTCAATCCCTTTTCCACGGCCTTCTTCGCAACCAGTCCCGCGGCGACCAGCACGGACGGGTTGCTCGTGTTCGTGCAGGAGGTAATAGCCGCGATGACGACCGCGCCGTGTTTCATCGTCATCGAACCGCCGTTGGTTCCAAAAGTGGCTTCGGCGGCGAGGGCTTCGGGTTTGAGTTCATAGCCGCGTTCTTTGACGGGAGCAACAAGCGCCTTCTGGAAGGTCTCTTTCAACTCGGACATCGGCACGCGGTCTTGAGGACGTTTGGGCCCCGCCAAAGAGGGGACGACAGACCCGAGGTCCAGTTCGATCGTATCGGTGAATTCGGGGTCGGGCGAGGAGGCATCGCGGAAGAGTCCCTGAGCGCGGCAGTAGGCTTCGGTCAATGCAATCGTTTCTTCGGAGCGGCCGGTCAACTTCATGTAGCGAAGCGTCTCTGCGTCCACGGGGAAGTAGCCCATGGTCGCGCCGTATTCGGGCGCCATGTTGCCAATCGTGGCGCGATCCGGCAGAGACATCGAGTCAAGGCCGGGGCCGAAGAATTCGACGAACTTATCTACCACACCTTTTTTGCGCAGCATCTGCGTAACGGTCAACACGAGGTCAGTCGCGGTGACGCCTTCCGGTAATTTGCCTGAGAGCTTGAAGCCAATGACATCCGGCAGGAGCATGTCCATCGGCTGGCCGAGCATCACGGCTTCGGCCTCGATGCCGCCCACGCCCCAGCCCACTACGCCGAGACCGTTGATCATGGTGGTGTGCGAGTCCGTGCCGACGAGGGTATCGGGGAAGGCGAGGAGGGAGGAACCAGGTTTCTCAGAGAAACCTGGTTCCTCTTTCGTCATCACGACCTGCGCGAGATATTCAAGATTGACTTGATGCACAATGCCCGTCATGGGCGGGACGACGCGGAAGTTGCTGAAAGCCTTTTGTCCCCATTTCAAAAATTCGTAGCGTTCGCGGTTGCGTTGAAATTCGACTTCAGTATTGCGATGAAGCGCGTCGGCTGTAGCAAAGAAATCCACCTGCACCGAATGGTCAATGACCAGATCCACGGGCACGAGCGGATTGATTCTTTTCGGGTTGCCGCCGAGACGCGCCACCGCGGCGCGCATGGCGGCCAAATCCACGATGGCAGGCACGCCGGTGAAATCCTGCATCACGACGCGGGCAGGCAGAAAGGGAATGGCGGGGCGGCGCCCCTCCTTTAGGGGGGACAGGAGGGGGGTCCACGCGGCGATGTTTTTTACATCCTCTTGCGTGATCTCTTTATCATTGCATTGACGGAGCGCGGCCTCGAGCAGGATGCGGATCGAAAACGGAAGCCGCTTGAGGTGCGTGAGACCGGCTTTTTCGAGCGCGTCGAGGCGGTAGATGACGTAATCCCTTTTCCCCACTTTCAATACGTCGCGGGACTTAAAAAAATCGTTCATGGCTGACTCCTTTGGTGGTGTGCCCTCACCGCCGGGTACGGAAGGGAGGGGCGAGTTCCACCACAAAATCACAAAAGATACAAAGGAGCGCCTTTGCTACCCTTTGGGCTTTCGTGGTGCGGGTTACAATTTTAACTCTTTTTTCAAATTTATGACCAATTTGGTCTTCTCAGCCTCGGGCAGGAAGGCGGCCTCAGCCGCGGCAATGATGCGCGCTTTCAGCGCCTCCGCCGACAGGCCCAGGTCGGCGCAGAACAGGCGGTATTCGTGACTGAGGTTGATGCGCGATACGCTCGGGTCGTCCGTGTTGATGGTGACGTTCAATCCGCTTTGCAGCATCTTCGGCAAGGGATGCTCGCTTAAGGCCGGGACGACGCCTGACTGGTAGTTGCTGGTGATGCAGACCTCGAACGCGGTCCGCCGCTCGCGCGCCAATGCCACGATATTATTGTCTTCCATGACACGCACGCCGTGTCCAACGCGTTCCGCGCTGAGCACCTCGATGGCCTCCTTGACATTGGCCGCGCCGCCCCACTCCCCGGCGTGGATGGTTACATGCAGGCCGGATTGCCTCGCCTCTTTGAAAATACCTTCAAATGGATGAGCGGGAAACTCGGCCTCGTTGCCCGCCAGGTCCATGCCCACCAGGCCGTTCCCAAGATGCTCAACCGCCAGCCACGCCACCTGTTCGGCCAGTTCGGTGCTTTCATGGCGGTTGACGCTGGCAATCAGCCCCACCTTGATCTTATTCTTTTTCGCGGCTTCCTGCGCGCTGGCACAGACCCAGTCCATGACATCGTGCAGGGGAAAGCGTTCGGCGCGGCTGAGCGCGACCGGCGTGAAGCGCAATTCCATGTAACGGACGCTGTCCCGCGCCGCGTCCTCCACCGCTTCGCGCGTGATGCGGTGAA
>DAOTXP010000075.1:0-56499 GCA_034435275.1 Anaerolineales bacterium
AAGTTCGTGATGGTCTACAACTCGACCATTGGCCTGGAGGCCGCGATCATGGGCGCGGCGGTGTTATGCGCGGGCAAGGCGCGCTTCACGCAATATCCCACCGTGTTCTTCCCGCAGACGGTGGATGAAGTAAGAAGAAAGATGAAAGAGTTTTTGGATGCCGAGAAAATCGAAGTGCCCGCAGAGTTCAAACGCAATGCGCGCAGGTTCTTGTATTACCAGTTGTTCAGAACATCATTGCCATTTGGAGAGTTTCTTGAGCCATCCGTGCGGACGACGCAGACGCGGTTGAAATCATTCGGGTTGGAGGAGTTGTTGGAGTCGGAGGCGGTGAAGGTGGTTTTGGAGGGGATAGTGGAGGGCGGAGATTTTCTTTTAGGGAACTCTGAGTGAGACGGATACACTCCAACATCACGGGGTAATGAACTTGCTCGGCGCGATAAGCGCTCCATACCAATACAAGCTTCCATCTGGCAGGCGCGTGGCGTAGAGCAGGGCCTCGCCTGCGCCGTTCAGGCCCCAGCCGGAGACGAATAGCGCCTGTGACTTGGATGGGTCAAGTCCCATGATGGCGTAGGGATTAAAGCCGCCCAACAGGGCATTGAGGTCCTTGTTGGGATCGGCAATCAGAACTGTGTTCGCACCGATGTAATTATTCCGCAACTGCTCGATGGCTTCGTCCGGCGTGGAGGCGAATCCCTGGGATTGCCAGAAGGCGAAGATGAAGGATTGGTCCATCAGGACTTTCGCTACATCGTAGTTTCGAGCGTTCAATGCCTCGACCACGGTCTGGTTGAACCGCGTGAAATCGCGCGTGACCAGTTCGAAGGTCTGCTCGACGCCGTTGGCATTGACCGTGTAGCGGGCTGGCGGCAGGCTGCCCACATCCAACGCGACAACCTGCTCGAAGGGAGTCGGTACAGGATTGCACACCGCAAGCGGATCGGTGGCCGTCGTCAATGTCAACCGGAATGTGTTGCCATCGCGCATCTGACTGATCGAGGAGATCGTCGTGCAACCGCTGTCGGGGAGTTGGCCTCGTACAACGGCATTGGCCCCCAGCGGCTGTGTCTCTACAATTTGGAGTTCCACGCTTTGGACAGGAGCGAGGTTGGCAATGGCTGTCGCCGTCGGTGTAGGGGTGGGCGTCGAGGGCAGCCACGTAAAGGTCGAGACAATGGTACCGAAGACCGCCGATTCAGCCGCCTCGTCGAAGACGGGCGGTGCCGGGGTGGGAAAATTGCCCGGGTTGAGCGAATGCAGGACGAAGTCCAGGCTGACGCAGACGTTGCCCCTCAGCGTCGAATAGGCGACCCATTGATAGAGATTTCCCGCCGCGCCTTCCGCCCCGGTCTCTTTCAGGAAGGGGATGCCGTTGATCGTCACCATCTCGGAGGATTGCGAACCCAGCGGGCTTTTACACACGCTGAGATTCTCCGCAACGATGACCTCCAGATACTTTTCCACCAGATTCGTGTCATGCCGGAAAGGCAGGTCAATGCGGGCGTAATTGGGATCCTGGCTGGGGAGGTCTTCGAGGCGCGGCGGATACATGAGCGTGAAGCCATAATGGGAGTTGGTGTATAACAGCCAATCGCCGGTGAAAGGGGTAGGCGTTGGCGTCGCTGTGGATGTGGCCGTAACCGTTGGCGTGGGCATGAAGGTCGGCGTTGCGGTGGGCATGACGGTTGGCGTCACGGGCGGGCCCTCGGCGCGGATAATATACGGCGCGGTCCATCTCGCCCGGTCCCCGTTGGGACTGCCGGTTGCAAGGATGGTCAGGATGAAGCGTACGCTCTGCCCGGCCAGCGGAGTCAGGTTCAGGTCAGCGGTATAGTTGAGGCCTTCGTTTTTCTCGCGGAAGGTCCAGAAGTTCTTGAGGGAGCCGGTGGCGGTCAGGTAATCCAACTGGAAGGTCACATAACAACTGTAACCGTATTCGCATCCGATCACGGCGCGGAAGCGGTCTCCGGGTTGAACAGTGAACGCGGGGTAAATGCCCTGAATGTAACCGTTGTATTTGTTCTCGGGCGCCACCAGCAACGAAGGAGCAGGGCCCATCGTTCCATCTTCCAGGTGGGTGGAATTCGAGGAGATCACGAATCCATTGCGATCACCATCCGCGCCCGGGCACGGCAGGGTGCCCGCGCCGCTTTTCCACTGCGCGGAGCAGGCATTCGCGACGAAGTCATAGCCAGTGCCGGCAGGTATCTCGCCGGCGACATTGATCTCCACCCAGATGGGATTGGCCGCGTTCGTACCGACGCCGAACAACGCGCCGCCGGCGGTGCCCAACACCCAGTTGCCGCGATAGCGCCCGGCGGTGGCCGGCGCGGCCATGTTGACCGTGAGATCGACCGTCTCGCCCGGGGACACGGCGCGCGGCAGGTTGATCGAGGTGGGCGCGCTCATCTGCTCCCCGCTGTAGTAGAGGAATTTGTAGGCGGTCGTCCAGCCGCAGCTGCCCGAATTTTTCACCCGCCAGGTTTTCGTGAAGGCCGCGCCCGGCGAAAAGAAAGTCCCGTCCGGCACGGTAATGTCTGCAACGAACGAAGCCTTGTTACATCCAGTTGATCCGATTGTGGGAGGCGGCTGGTTGAACGCGGTCGCGGTGGGTGTGAAGGGTGGGAGAGGTGTAAAGGTAAACGGAGGCGACTCCACAGTCCCGGTGCGGACGATGCGCGGCGAGCCCCAGAGGGCGCGGTCGCCGGTGGAATATCCGGTGGCGAGAATCATCAGGACGAATCGCACGCGCTGCCCGGCCAGGCGGCTCAGGTCAATGTTGGCGCGATAGAATCGGCCCTCGTACGCTTCCCTGAAGGACCACAGTTCTTTCTGGTTCCCGGCCGGGGTGACGTAATCAATGCGGAATGTTACATAGCAACCCGTCGCGCCGAACTCGCAGTTGACGAGCGTCTGCAGTTTATCCCCCGCCTGGATTTGAATCTCCGGGTAGGTGGCCTGGAGGTAACCGTTGTATTTGTTGTGCGGGACGAACAGCAATCCCGGCGACGAATCGAAAGAATCATCTTCAAGATGCGGATTGTTCACTTGATACGAATAACCGCGGCTGTCACCGCTGGTGCCCGGATAGGGCAGAATACCCCGCTCGCTTTTCCATTCCGCGTAGGGCGCGTTGGCGACGAAATCATAGACGATGGCGCTGGTCTCGATCACGTTGATGTCCACCCAAAACGGATTGCTGGCTGTATCACCGATTCCGAACTGAACGCCGGAGGCGTTGCTTAATTTCCACAGCCCTTTGTAATGACCGGCGGCCATCGGCGCGGTCAGGTTGACCGACATGTCCAGCATCTGGCCGGGCGGGACGTTGACGGGAATATTTAACGCGGGCGGCGCGCTCATGGCGTCGCCGCCGGCCCATACGAGGGAATAGGCTGTATTCCACGTGCATGTGCCGTTGTTCAATAACCGCCAGGTCTTGGTGAATGTCGTGCCGGGCGCGAAGGCGGTCCCATCCGGGACGGTGAGGTCTGAGATGAATTGCGCGGAATCGCAATATGTATCCGCCTTCGCAGAAGGAACGACCTGGGTTGTCAACAGCCCCGCTAGAATGAGCGTGCCAAGAGCCATCCGTCTGAACACAAGACCTCCGGACGAAACGCTTCGCGATGATTATAACCCTCATCCTAAAACTGGACCGATTCGGTATTCAATCGGTCAACAGATACAAAGTCGTGGTTTAATATCCCCATGCCTCTCAAATCCACTCTGCGCGCCCTTCTCTACCAAACCGAAAAACTCGCCCGGCGCGCCCGCTTCGCGTCCCTGTCTGCGCCGCAGAACGGCTGGCCGATCCTGCTGGGTATCTCCTTCCCCAAGAGCGGCACACACCTGCTCGACCAGATTCTGCTCGGCTTCTCGAAGGTTGCACCGTTCGCGAAACGCCTTCATTCGTTCTACGCCGAATATGAGGGCGAAAGCGGACGCAAGCGTACGCCGCAGCAGGCCCTCGACTGGCTGGATTCCCTCCGTCCCTGCGACGTGGCCTCGGCGCATCTCTTCGCGCGACCCGCGGCCGCCTCGCGCGTGACCTCGTCCGCGTTCGTGCCCTATTTCATCTTCCGCGACCCGCGCGACGTGGTCGTCTCGCATGTCTTCTACGTCACCGAGATGGAAGCGCGCCACGTCCACCACGAGTATTATCAATCGCTTTCCGATTTCGACTCGCGCCTCAAGGTGAGCATTCTGGGAAGACCCGATACGATGATCGAATTTCCAAATATTGCCGAGCGCTTTGCCCCCTATCTCGGCTGGCTGGATTGGCCCGAAGTGCTGGCGCTTCATTTCGAGGACCTGGTCAACGACCGCGCTGCGGCATTGACTCGCATCATGCATCATTTCTTGGCCCGCGTACCTCTCGCGATTCCACAGAAAACGATTCTCGATTCCCTTGAGGCCTCCATCAACCCGGGCAAGTCTCCCACCTTCCGTTCGGGAAAGACGGGTGAATGGAGGAAGTATTTCACCGATGAGCATAAGAAGATTTTCAAAGACGTGGCGGGAGAGTTGTTGGTAAGATTGGGATATGAGGAGAATAATGATTGGTAACCTGTCATTGCGAGGGGCCCTGAGCGAAGCGCAGCGAAGTCGAAGGGCGACGAAGCAATCTCCAAGTAAAGGGCTGAGGCTCCTCGACGCGGAGTAGTTAACTAAGCGCGATGCCTCCATCGAACAGAGATCTGCAATGGCAGGTATAGAGTGAGAGTAAGTATATGGGTAATCGACAATATGCTGTTTACATAATGACCAACTCTTACCATACGGTCCTTTACACGGGCGTAACCAACAACCTGCAACGCCGGGTATTGGAACATAAGAATAAGAAAGGTGGCTCGTTTGCTAAAAAATACAATGCGGACAAATTGGTATATTATGAGGTTGGCAATGACGTCAACCAGGCCATATTTCACGAAAAACAAATCAAGGCAGGTTCGCGTCAAAAGAAGATTAATCTGATAGATGCTTTCAATCCTGAGTGGAAGGATTTGTACGATGACCTTTTTGCTTGACGGTTTCCAGCGTATAAGAGCATTTCTGCAAGTTCATAATGATCTTCGCGACGGATGCCATTCCCGATTAAGTGACAAATGCACGCCGATAAGATTTGTCCGTTTAACTGGAGATTGCTTCGTTGCGGAGAACACCCTCCTCGCAATGACATAGGCTATGAATTGTTCCCTCGTCATCCGCGCGTATAACGAAGAGAAGCACATCGGACGTCTGCTGGAGGGGATTCGACAGCAGACGGTCAGGGATGTGGAAATCATCCTCGTCGATTCGGGGTCGACAGACTCCACCGTTCCCATCGCCGAAGCGTTCGGGGCACGGGTTGTGCGGATCCCGTCAGCGGAGTTCACGTTTGGGCGCTCGCTCAACTTCGGGGTCCGCGAAGCGACGCGTGAACTGGTCGTCATCGCCAGCGCGCACGTCCATCCGGTCTATCCCGATTGGCTGGAGACCTTACTCCGTCCGTTTGAAGACGAAAAGGTCGCGCTCACTTACGGTAAACAGCGCGGACCCGCGTCCGCGAAGTTTTCGGAACAGCAGATCTATCATCAGTGGTATCCCGATGTGAGCAAGCCGCGGCAGGAGACTGCCTTTTGCAACAACGCCAATGCCGCCATCCGAAAACGCTTGTGGGAGGTGCATCCCTACGATGAAACGCTGACCGGGCTGGAAGATCTGGAGTGGGCCAAGTGGGCGAAGGAGCAGGGATACGCCATCGCGTACGCGGCCGAGGCGGAGGTCGTGCACGTGCACAACGAGACGCCGCGCGGTGTGTTCAATCGTTACCGCCGTGAAGCCATGGCTTTCCGGCAGATTCATCCTGAGGCGCATTTCAGTTTGTATGATTTTATGCGTCTGACGACGACCAACATCTTAAGCGACCTGTGGCATGCGGCGCGCGAGCGCGTGCTGTGGAAAAACATCGCCTCGATATTCTGGTTCCGCTTCATGCAATTCCACGGCACGCGCATGGGACATCGCGAGACGAGTCTGGTCACGCCGCAACTGCGTGAGACGTTTTATTATGCGCGGGAGAGAAAGAGAAAAGAGGGAACAAAAAGGGATGTCGAGCCGATTCGGTATAAGGAATGACTTCCCCTCCTGCCGCTTGAAAGGGACACCGCGGGTTTATAATGTCTGCTCTTGGAGCGATGTTTACGGTATATGCCGAAAAACCGCATAACGTTCTCTGAATACCCCTGGCACGCCTTTTTGTTTGCCGTCTTCCCGATCCTGAGCCTGCTGGCGCATAACACCGGGCAGGTGGCTTACTCCGCGGCCGTCCGGTCGCTGGTGGTGAACCTGGTCACTTCGGGGGGCCTGTTCCTGCTGGCGAAATGGCTCCTGCACAACTGGCAGAGGGCCGGGGTGCTGGTCACGGCGGCGAATCTGCTTTTCTTTTCATACGGCCACGTCTACACCATCTTGAAAGATCAGGAGACGGTGCTTGCCCTGATCGGCCGTCATCGCTATTTGGGAGTTGTTTGGCTCGGACTGCTCATTTTCTCCATTTGGTGGATCAGAAGGATCAAACCGACCATCCTCACCTCCAGCCTGAACCTCATCACGCTATTCCTGTTGATTTCCCCCATTTACACGCTGGTCTCTTTTGAGTATTCCAACTGGCAAGCCCGCTCGGCCGAAGTGCAGGATGGTCCTGACATCGCCTTTCTGGGCGATCTCTCCGCCTCCCCCGATTCGCCCGACGTGTATTTCATCGTCCTTGACCAGTATGCCCGTTCCGACATCCTTGCCGAGTATTTCGACTATGACAACTCGGACTTCCTCCGCGAGTTGCAGGATATGGGCTTCTACGTTGCCTCGTGCAGTCAGAGCAATTATCCGTTCACATCCGCTTCCCTGGCCGGGACGCTGAACTTCGATTACATCCCTGAATTGGGCGAGGAATTCCAGCCCGGCAACAAGACTTTCTCGCCGCTGTGGCAGGTCATCAAGAACAGCCGGGCCGAAGCCGCGTTCAGGCAACTGGGCTATCAGGTGATCGCCTTTGAGACCGGTTACAATTTCACCGAATTGGAAGACGCGGACATTTACTACGAACTTTCCTCCCAGCGCATCAATAATTTCGAGGCACTCCTGTTGAGGAACTCCGCGACGATTCTCCCCATGGACCTGGGCTGGTTCGACCAGTATACCCTCACCGACGACGAACGCAAGCGGGAACGGGTGTTGTTCGTGCTGGACCAGTTGGAGCGGATCCCACTCTTACCGGGGAAGAAGTTTGTGTTTGTCCATCTGGTCATGCCGCACCCGCCCTTCGTCTTCGGTCCGCAGGGCGAGGCATGGGTGATTCCGCCGTACTACGAGAACGGTGAGACCGGCTACAAGCGGCAGGATTTCCGTCTCGGATATCACAACCAAGCCATCTTCATCAGTACGCGCATCGTGGATACCCTGCGGCAGATCATTGCCAACTCCCCCCGCCTGCCAATCATCCTCCTCCAGGCGGATCACGGGCCGATTACGATTCCGATTGAGGAACGATTGAGCATCCTGAACGCGTATCTGTTCCCGGAGCCGAAACCCGACCTGCATGCCGCCCTTTCGCCCGTGAACAACTTTCGGCTGGTGTTCGATACATATTTCAACGGCTCTCTGCCGCCTCTTCCCGATAAAAGTTTCTTTGTCGAAATCACTGATCCGTATCGCTTCGAAGAATTCGAGAACACCTGTATCCCTCAAGAGTAGAATCCGCGCATGTACAAAATTACTGCTCTCGTTCCCATGCGGCATCATAGCCAGCGCGTGCCCGGCAAGAACTACCGTCCGCTGGCGGGGAAGCCATTGTTCCATCACATCCTCGCGACCCTGCTGGCCGTCCCTGAGATTGGCGAGGTGGTTGTGGATACCGATTCCGAGCCGGTGATGGACGGCCTGCGCCGCCACTTCCCACAGGTGGAGATTGTCGAGCGCCCCGAAGGCCTGCGCGCCGACGATGTCCCGATGAACGAAATCCTCCTGCATGACACCGCGCAGTTCCGCGCCGATTTTTATTTACAGACGCACAGCACGAATCCGTTGCTCAAGGCCAGGACAATTTCACACGGAATTCAAACGTTCCTGGCGCAATACCCGAAGCACGACTCGCTTTTCTCCGTCACGCGCCTGCAGACTCGCTTGTATTTCGAGGATGGCCGTCCGGTCAATCACAACCCGGCGGAACTCATCCAGACCCAGGACCTGCCTCCCGTTTACGAGGAGAACTCCTGTCTGTACCTGTTCACGCGCGAGAATCTGGTGAAGAGACGTCACCGTATCGGCGAACGGCCGCTGATGTTCGAGATTGACGCGGACGAAGCCTGGGACATTGACGAGGAACTCGATTTCGCCATCTGCGATTTCCTGCTCAGCCGAACATGAAACACGTCGGGAAATTGACAATCTATCCCCTCCTACTCGCCGTATATCCTGCGCTGGCCCTGCTCTCGTTCAATATTGGCGAGGCGCGGCCGTCGGCGGGCGTCCGCCCCATGCTGGTTTCGCTGGCGGGCGCACTGGCGCTCTGGCTCCTGCTCCGCCTGCTCCTGCGCGACGCGCATCGCGCCGCGTTCCTGTCCGCGGTTTGGATGATCCTGTTCTTTTCCTACGGGCATGTATTCACATATCTTCAGGATAAAACAATCCTCGGGCTGGATGTTGCACGCATGCAGGTGCTCGCGCCGCTGTGGGGCGTGATGGCCGCGCTGGCCCTTTTCGCGGCGACCCGGCCGCGGGTCCAGTTTGAGGCGTGGGCTTCGTCGCTGAATCTGATCACGGCCGCGCTGGTTATCTACCCGCTGGCGCAGGTCGTCTGGCATCAAGTTGAAATCCAGAACATGCAGGACGGCGCGGTCGAGGCGCCCGTCGTTGTGACGGATGAGCGTCCCGATATTTATTACATCATCCTGGACTCGTACACGCGCGCCGATACGCTGAGCGCGGCGTACGGTTACGACAATTCGGCTTTCCTCGGCGGGCTGGAGGCGATGGGCTTCGAGGTGGCCGAATGCGGGATGAGCAATTACGTGCGCACGGAACTCTCGATGGCCTCGTCGCTTAACATGACGTACCTGACGAGCGACCTCGACCCGCGCATCAACCCAGAAAGCCAGGCGCGCTCGCCGCTGTGGCGGCTGATGCATGACAGCGCCGTGCGCGAATATCTGGAGGCGCGCGGCTATAAGACGGTGGCCTTCGCAACGGGCTTTCCCTGGTCGGAACTGGACGACGCCGACGTTTACCTGCAACCCGACCCCCTGCGCGGCGGGCTGACCGAGTTCGAGACGCTCTTCCTGCGCACGACCGCGGCCCGCGTCCTGCAAGACGAGGGGCTGGTCAATTTTCAACAGGCGGAATTCAACCGCTACCGTCAACGGACCTCCTTCGCACTGGCGACTCTTGAATCCCTGCCGCACATGGACGGGCCGAAGTTTGTCTTCGCGCATCTGCTCATCCCGCATCCGCCTTTCGTGTTCGACGAGAACGGCGGGAAAGTGGACAGCATGTCCTATTTGAACGAGGAGGGGATTTATCCCGCGAAAGAATATGCCGAGGGATATACGATGCAGTTGACCTTCATCAATCGTGAGATGATACGCATTGTGGAAGCCTTGATTCGCGAATCAGATGTACCGCCGGTCATCGTCATTCAGGGCGACCACGGGCCGTGGGTCCAGACGAAGGAACGCCGCCTGACCATCCTGAATGCGTACTACCTGCCCGGCCACGGCAGTGAAATCTATGAGACAATTACCCCGGTCAACACCTTCCGCATCATTTTCAACGCGTATCTCGATGGAGACTTCGAGTTGTTGGAAGACTACAGTTATTTCTCGCCGGTGCCGAAACAGTACGATTTCACGGAAATTCCCAATCGTTGTAGGATACGCTGATTTTCAGGTTGCGAGATGCAATTCATCGAAAAGGGAACCCATGCCTTTTAAATCCATAAACGTTGCACAACTGCCCATTTACCCGATCCTGTTCAGCATGTACCCGGTGGTGGCCTTGCTGGGAGTCAATATCAGCGAAGTAGAGGCCTCGGTGGTCTGGCGTCCCCTGCTCGTGCTGGCGGGCGCGGCGCTGGTATGCATGTTCCTGCTGAGACTGTTCCTGCGCGACTGGCAGCGCGCCGCCCTGGCTGCGTCCCTGCTGGCCTTATTGTTTTTCACGTATGGCCGCGCGTATGAAGTCGTCAAAAATCAAACGCTTGGCGGGTTCATTGTGGGCCGCCATCGTTATTTGCTGGTGATGTGGATCCTCCTGGCTGCGCTGGCGGTGTGGTGGGCGTGGAAGAAGGTCAAGAGGCCGCAGACATTCACGTCTACACTAAATCTGATTTCCGTCTTTCTGCTTATTTATCCCAGTTATCAGGCGATTTCCTATACCGTTCGCGAGGCGCAGACCGCTCGTCAGGCTGCCGCGCAGGACCCCGGCAGCGAACGCGCCGACCTGCCGCTGGGCTACGCGCCCGACATCTATTACATCATCCTGGATGCCTACGGCCGCGCCGATGTGCTGGAGGAGATGTTCGGTTATGACAACATTCCATTCTTGAACGATTTGGAGGAAATGGGATTCTATGTAGCCGATTGCGGTCAGAGCAATTACGGGCAGACCATGCTCTCGCTGACCTCCTCGCTCAACATGAACTACCTCGATACATTGACCGATCAACTGGATCCAAATGGCGACAACCGCGCCCCTCTGCGCGCCCTCGGCAAACACAACGCGGTGCGCGCCTTCCTGGAGGCGCAGGGGTACAAGACCGTCTCTTTCGCCACCAACTTCCCGGTCTCCGAGTGGAAGGACGCGGATTATTTCCTTTCTCCGCCGCCGCAGGGGATGAATGAGTTCGAGATCATGCTGGCGCAGACCTCGGTCGCGCGCGCGCCGATGGACATGGTCTCCGAGACACCCGAACAGCGCACCGGCGAATGGTATCGCCGCCGCACGCTGTTTACTCTCCAGCAACTGGAAGAGGTCGTGCCGAATCTGTCGGGGCCGAAGTTTGTCTTTGCACATCTGGTCATCCCCCATCATCCGTTCGTCTTTGGCCCGAACGGCGAGGAGGTGCGCGAGTCGGTCTCGGATGTGGCGCGCGTCCCCGATTTCCCGGTCTACCTGCAGGGCTATTCCGACCACGTCACTTACATCAACAAACGGATGGAGGAAATCGTTCGTGTTATTCTGGAGATGTCACCCTATCCGCCCCTCATCATCATTCAGGGCGACCATGGTCCCGCCCCATTCGATGTGATTGAGCGCCGCATGAAGATTCTGAATGTCTATTATTTGCCCGGCGCGGACGAAGACTTGTACGCAACCATCACGCCGGTCAACTCCTTCCGCGTTATATTCAATCACTACTTCGGCCAGGCGTACGAAATGCTGGACGACATTTCCTTCTATTCCGCCTACGATATCCCGTACAATTACACTATCGTCCCGAACACCTGTGGAAACTGAGCCATGCCCACCGTCCTGTTGACCGCCCCGTACATGCTGCCGTTCCTTGACCGCTTCAAGCCGGTCTTCGAGAAATATGACCTCGAACTGATTACCCCCGAAGTCACGGAGCGCATGGAGGAGGCTGACCTGCTCCAATACGCCGGTCGATTCGATGGCGCGATTTGCGGAGACGACCGTTACACGGCGCGCGTGCTGGAGGCCTGCGCGCCGCGTCTGAAAGTCATCTCGAAGTGGGGGACGGGTGTCGATTCCATCGACGCCGAGGCCTGTTCCCGTTTGAACATCCGCCTCTGCCGAACGCCGAATGCCTTCACCGATGCCGTGGCGGACACGGTACTCGGCTACCTGCTCGCCTTTGCCCGCCGCGGTCCGTGGATGGACCGGGAGATGAAAGACGGCAGGTGGGCGAAACTGCCGGGCAGGGCCCTGCACGAATGCACGCTGGGCATCATCGGCGTGGGCAACATCGGCAAAGCGGTGACGCGCCGCGCGCGTGCCTTTGGAATGCAGGTACTTGGCAACGACATCATCGAGATCGATCCCGCCTTTATTACCGGATCGGGAATCGAGATGACGAATCTCGACACTCTATTATCGAATTCCGATTTCGTCTCGCTCAACTGCGACCTCAATCCCACGTCATTTCATCTGATGAACTCGGATACGTTTGCGCGGATGAAGCCGTCGGCCGTGCTGATCAACACGGCGCGCGGCGCAGTTGTCGAGGAACAGGCATTGGTCGCGGCCCTGCAGACGAAGCGCATCGCAGGCGCCGCGCTGGACGTGTTCGAGTCCGAGCCGCTGCCAGGGGATAGTCCCTTGCTGAAAATGGACAACGTCCTGCTTGCGCCGCACAACGCCAATTCCAGTCCCGCCGCGTGGGAACGCGTGCATTGGAACACCATCCGCAATCTGCTGGACGGGCTGGGCATCCCTCACGGCGATTTGAATGTCGGTTAAGCGCGACGCGCTCTTTCTGCTGCTCCTGTTTCTGGCGGCGGCCGCGCTGTATTCCACCGTTGCGCCATATACCTTTCCCTTTCCCGACCGCGATCAGGGGGTATACACCTACCTCGCGGAACACATGTTGCAAGGGCAGATTCCGTACCGTGACCTGTGGGATCACAAGGGTCCGCTCATCTATTTGATCTACGTGCTGGGATTGTCGATTCATCCCGTTTATGGTGTCTGGCTGGTGGGATTTGTTGCGCTCTGGCTGGCGGTTTTCCTGAGTTATCGGCTGGTGCAGGAGGTTTTTGAATCGAACACGTCGTTGCTGGTCACCGCGTTGTGGCTGGCGAGTCTTCTGGCGGTCATTGACGGCGGTGGCACGGTGGAGTTTTTCAACCTGCCGCTCCAGTTCGCCGCACTGTTTGCAGTTCAGCGGCTTTTTCAGACAGGTAGAACCAAATATGCGATTCTGATTGGCGCGGGCACGGGATTGTCCTTCCTCCTGCGGCCAAACGGGATCGCGATTGGGATTGCCATCGTCATCTTTCTTGTTTACCGCGTTCTCACCCAACGCGACCCCTTCTCGCGCTGGGCGCTGCCTGCCTTATGGATGTCCGCGGGCGGATTGCTGGTTCTCCTGCCTGTGTTCATCTGGCTTTCGGTCAACGGCGCGCTGGACGAATTCTTCGACATCGTTTTTCGTTACAACGCGCTTTATTCGCAGATGGCGCGCCTCAAAGGGCTGGCGATTCTCGTCGGTGCGGGATATGTCCCTGTGCTGGTAGCCTCGGCGTTCGCGGGTGCAATGGCGGCGGCGCGCGGCAAGTCGGTGACCGACGCGCAAAAATTCTGGGGCGGTTTCCTTCTGCTGGCCGCGGCGCTCGAAATTATGCTGTCCACGCTCTCCGGGCGCGTCTATCGTCATTATTTCGTTTCCTGGCTTCCTGTGTTGGGAATGCTGGCCGCGCCAGCGATGTCTCTCCTCGAGCAGGCCTGGCGCGGCCGCGGCGCGCGGCTCGTGCAGGCCGTCAGCCTGGCGGTGCTGATTTGGATCGCGGCCCAGGCGCGGGTCCCGCGCGAACCGCTTGCGGTCCCGCCGCGCCGCGACGACGCGGTCGTCCGCTACGTGCTGGAGAACACGTCCGAATCGGATTTCGTCTGGTTCTGGGGGAACGAAGTCAAATATAATGTGTGGACGGGGCGGGACGTGCCGACGCGCCTGCCGTACGCGTATCCGCTCGGCACGCCGGGCTATGCGACGGAGGAACTGGCCGCATCCATCCTTGACGTGTTGCGGGCGCGCCGCCCGATGATCGTGGACGCCACCCCCGGCGATCCCCTGCTCCCCGCGCTCACCGACGCGGCCTGGGAGGCGGACGCGGTCGTCTGGCCGCTGGTGCGCTTCATCCGCGAGAACTACGAGTTGACCGGGAGTATCGGGCCGAACAAATGGCTTGTGTGGACCTATAAAGGGCAATGACATGACAGAACCAAAAACTGTGTTGATCACCGGCGCCGGAGGCGGCATCGGCCGCGCCTGCATCCATCACTTTGCTGAGAGAGGCTGGCGCGTGATCGGGGTGGATCGCGCCGACTTCGGCGATGACTTTCCGAAGAACGGACGCTTCATCAAGGCCGATATTTCTCATCCCGAGTCGGCCGAGCAGATTTTCCAGCAGGCGCGCGGCTTTCATCCCACGCTGAATGTGCTGGTCAACAATGCCGCGGTTCAGGTTGCCAAACCGCTGGTGGAGACCAGCGTCGAGGAGTGGGACGCGGTGATGGCATCGAATCTGCGCTCGGTGTTCCTGTTCGTGAAACTGGCGCATCCGTTGATGAAGGCCGCGGGCGGCGGCGCGATCGTCAACGTGTCGTCCGTGCACGCCATCCAGACCTCGGCCAATATCGCCGCGTACGCCGCCTCCAAGGGCGGACTGCTGGCCCTGACGCGCGCCATGGCCATCGAGTTCGCGCCTGATGACATCCGCGTCAACGCCATCCTGCCTGGCGCGGTGGACACGCCCATGCTGCGCGCCGGCCTTGGCCGCGGGCATGTCGGCCATGGAGATATGCAGGAACGGCTGGACAATCTGGCGCGCAAGACGGTCAGCGGGAAGGTGGGTCGTCCCGAAGAGATCGCCCGCGCCATCTACTTCCTCGCCGATGACGAGCAGTCGTCCTTTATGACGGGCCAGGCGCTGGTGGTGGATGGCGGCGCGACGGCGAGGTTGAGCACGGAATGAACAAGAGAATAGCAAAAGCACTCAACACAAAATTGATAGTGGCTCGGGCCCTCTTCTTCGTCAACACCCTCATCTGGCTGGGACTTGCCTCCTATGTCCTTTATGATATGGCCGTTATCAACACCAATCGCCTCTCTGCCATCCTCGTCGGAGTCTTCATGCTGGGTAACGCGGCCATGATGCTCGTCAGCGGGATCACGCTCGGCAAGCGGCAAACGTGGACGTATTACTTTGTCATCCTCGTCCTTGTCGTGAACATCCTTTTGACCTTCACGGACCAGTTCGGTTTTTGGGATCTGCTGACTTTGATCATTGATCTTATTCTGTTCGGCATCCTTCTCTCGATCCGCAAGCCCTATCTTTCCAACTCATGAAACAGACCCTCAAATCCGCCGTCCCCGCCCCGGCCTGGAACTTCCTGCGCGAGACCTATCAGAGCCTGCGCCGCGTCCCTGAACTGCCTGCCGCGTACCTGCATCCCTGGCGGCGGGAGAGCATCCGTCGCCTCGCGGGGTTGAAGGACATCCACAAAGGCAGGCGCGCCTTCGTCATTGCCAACGGACCGAGTCTCAAACAGACCGACCTCTCGAAACTGCGAAATGAATTTACCTTCGGGATGAACCGCATCTACCTGATGTTTCCCGAACTAGGCTTCTCTACCACCTATCTGACTGTGGTCAACGACCTCGTCATCGAGCAGACCGTCAACGACCTTCTTGCCCTCGAAATCCCGAAATTCCTCTCATGGCGATCTCGTCATCACTTTGCCAACCTTCAACCCTTCGATCCTTCGACAAGCTCAGGACACCGCTTCGCTCAGGGTAAACCTTCAACTTTCAACCTTCCAACCTTCTTATACACCACCTACCAAAGCCCCAAGTTCTCCACCGATGTCCGCGGCCGCGTGTGGGAGGGCGCGACCGTCACCAACGTGACCCTGCAACTGGCCTTCCACATGGGCTTTCAGCAGGTCATCCTCATCGGCGTGGATCACAATTACACTGCCACGGGCAAGCCGAACACGACGGTCGTTTCGCAGGGCGACGACCCGAATCACTTCTCGCCCGCCTATTTTGGCAAGGGCTTCCGCTGGCAGCTGCCCGATCTCGAGACATCCGAGATGGGTTATCGCATGGCGCGCAAAGCCTACGAAGACGCGGGCCGCGAAGTCCTTGACGCCACCCTCGGCGGCAAACTGACCATCTTCCGCAAAGTGGACTACGACTCGCTATTTTAGATTTACGATTGATTTCTACTTCTCGACTGTCATCTGCCAACCGTCAACTACCCGTCTTCAACTTGAAACAACCTCTCGTCTCGATTATCACCCCCTCCTTCAACCAGGCACGCTATCTCGAAGCGACCATTCAATCCGTGCTTGGACAGGATGGTCCGCGCCTCGAATACATCGTCGTGGACGGCGCGTCCACGGATGGCAGTGTGGACATTATCGAGAAGTATGCGGACCGCCTCGCGTATTGGGTCTCCGAAAAGGATTCAGGCCAGGCCGATGCCATCAACAAGGGCATGGCGCGCGCAAAAGGCGAGATTGTGGCTTGGCTCAATTCAGACGACTTCTACCTGCCGGGTGCGGTCAGCGCGGCAGTGAAAGCCCTCGAGGATCATCCTGATGTCCTCCTTATTTACGCAAACATGCTCGCCGTGGACGAACGCGGCCAGGCCATCAACCAACTCAAATATCGCCAGTTGACTCTCGAAGATTTGCTTTGCTTCCAGATCATCGGCCAGCCTGCCGTGTTCATGCGCCGCGCCGCCTTCGAAAAAGCGGGCGGACTCGACCTATTCTTTCACTTCCTGCTCGATCATCATCTGTGGATTCGCATCGCCGCGCAGGGACGCGTCCTGCATGTTCCGCAGACCTGGGCCGCGGCGCGCTACCACGCCGAGGCCAAGAACCGCGCCAAAGCCCGCGAGTTTGGACGCGAGGCCTTCCGCATTTTGGATTGGGCTAAAACCCAGCCTGATCTGGCTCCATTCATCGGGCGCCGCGCCATCGCCTCCGCCCACCGCGTGGACGCGCGCTACCTGCTCGACGGCGGTCAGCCCGCCGCCAGCCTCGCCGCGTGGACGCGCGCCCTGCTCATCCATCCGCCGACCGCGCTGGCGCGGCTGAATCTCCCCGCCTCGGCGATGCTGAATCTTGCGGGACTGGGAAGATTGCGCGAGATGGTGTTGAATCAACGGCAGTCGAAATTTTCAAACACAAAGGACACAAAGTGACACAAAGGGATTTCCTTTGTGACCTTCGTGTTCTTCGTGGTTAATACGTTAAAATAGGCGGGCGATTCTCATGAAAGACTTTCCCCGCTCATTCTTTGGCCGCTGGCACATCGCCGTTCTTCTTCTGTTTTTTGTTTTTGGCGCTTTGATTCGCCTCTACGACCTGACCGACCTGCCGCTCGACTTCCATCCCACGCGGCAACTGTTTTCTGCGCTCAAGGCGCGCGGCATGTATTACCTGTCGCTGACCGGCCTCCCGCACTGGATGCGCGCCGAAGCCAACCAGCAGATGAACCTCCGTGTGACTGTCGAGCCGGAGATCATCGAACGGCTGGTGGCCTTCACCTGGCGCTTTACCGGCGACGAATTGTGGGTGGCGCGCGTCTATTCGATCCTCTTCTGGCTGATTGGCGGAGTCTTCCTCTACTTGCTCGCCCGTGACCTGTTCTCTCCAGACGGCGCGCTTTTTACAATTGCTTTTTATCTCTTCCTGCCATATGGCATTTATGCCAGCCGTAGTTTTCAGCCCGACCCATTGATGGTGACTCTCATCCTCGCGTTCTGGTGGGCGGTTCATCGTTGGGCGGAAAAAACCTCACTGCGAAGAAAGGAAGACCACGAAGGGAATCTCGTTCTTCGCGAAGAAGTTAATTCTCCTTCGCGTCTTCGCGGTTCAAATTGGTTTTGGGTGATTCTCGCCTCTCTCTTTGGCGGACTGGCCATCTTCGTCAAACTCAGCGCGGCGTTCTTCGTCATCGGCGGGGCGGTAGGCGCGGCGCTTGGGTGCTTCAAGTTGCGCGAGATATTCCGAAATCCGCAGGTCTACGCGATGGCAATCCTCGGCGCATTGCCCGGCGCGGCCTGGGTGAGCTACGGACTGTCGAGCGGCTTTCTTGGCCAGCAGTTTGGCGGGCGCTTCATCCCGTCGCTGTTGGTTTCGCCCTCATACTATCTCGGTTGGTTGCAGATGATCAGCACTGTCCTCGGCCCGCTGACCATGGCCGCCGCTTTGCTGGGTCTTTTTTTCATTCGAGAGAAAAAAATACGCACACTGCTGTTCGGGCTATGGGGCGCTTACCTCGCTTTCGGAATTTTCTTCGACTATCACATTTCCACGCACGATTATTACAGCCTGCCGCTGATTCCCATCGCGGCGCTGTCGCTGACTCCGCTGGCAGACTTGGTCCTCGCGCGTTTGACGGAATCGACTCACGGGTCCCGCGCGAGGCGGGCGCTGGCCGCCTCCATCCTGACCCTGGGCCTGTTCGCCGTCCTCTGGAATGTGCGCGGCGTCCTCAAATCCGTTGACTACCGTCCCGAGGCGGACCTGTGGGCCGAGATCGGCGAGACGCTGGGACATCCCGCGCCGGTCGTCGCACTGACGCAGGACTACGGCGCGCGGCTGGCCTATTGGGGCTGGGAGACGGCCGTCAACTGGCCGCGTTCGGCCGACTTCGAGTACAGTGGGACGCGCGGCGGAAAAAGCGATTTTGAAAAGCGCCTGGGTCAGCTCGCGGGGAAGTTCTTTCTCGTGACCGACTTCGAGGATCTGAAACGCCAACCTCCATTGGAGGAATACTTGCTCCAATTCCCTGTGTTTGCCGAAGGCGAGGGCTACATCATTTACGATTTGCGGAAGGGCCTGCCATGAAACGCCCCATTCTCGTGACCGGCGCACACCGCAGCGGCACCACCTGGGTCGGCAGGATGCTGGCCGCGGAAGATGGCGTGGCCTATATCAGCGAGCCGTTGAACGTGTTGCATCGTCCGGGCGTGTTTCGCGCGGCGGTAAAGCACTGGTACACTTACATCACTGTCGAGAACGAATCGGAATACCTGCCCGCCTTTCGCGAACTGCTCGATTACGATTATCACCTGTGGGACGAGATCCGTTCCATTCGTTCGCGCAGGGATCTTCTTCGCATGATCCGCGATTTCCACACGTTCTTTGTCGGCAGCCTGCACGGCGAGCGGCCATTGCTCAAAGATCCATTCGCAGTTTTTTCCGCGCCCTGGTTCGCGGAGCGGCTGGATTGCCGGGTGGTCATCACCGTGCGCCACCCCGCGGGCTTTGCCAGCAGTCTCAAGCGGCTGGGGTGGTCCTTCGATTTCCGCGACCTGCTCGACCAGCCTCTGCTGATGCGCGATCATTTGGAACAAGACCGCGTCGACATGGAAGCCATGCCCGCGGACGACATCGTCGGCCAGGCCGCACTGCTGTGGCGGATGATCTACCGCGTCGTCCACGCGACCCGTGGCCAGCATCCCGAGTTCATCGTCGTTCGCCACGAGGACCTCTCCCTCGATCCCGTGCGCGGCTTCCGCGCCTTGTATGAATCCCTTGGCCTCGACTTCACCCCCCGCGTCGAGAAGACCATCCTCGCCTCGAGCAGTTCCGAAAACCCGACCGAACCCTTGAAGAAGAAAATCCATTCAGTGAAACTCGACAGCCGCGCCAATGTGAAAAGTTGGAGAAAACGATTGAGCCCCGACGAGATCACGCGCATCAGACAGGTGACCGAGAGTGTCTCCCATCTGTTCTATTCGGATGAAGAGTGGAAATAGCAATGAAACCCGTTGCCCTGCCGCTGGTCTCCATCATCACACCCTCCTTCAATCAGGCGCGCTACCTCGAAGCGACCATTCAATCTGTGCTGTCGCAGGATTATCCGCGTGTCGAATACCTGATCGTGGACGGCGGCTCGACAGATGGTAGTGTGGACATCATCAAAAAGTATGAAGGCAAATTGGCCTGGTGGGTTTCGGAAAAGGATAAAGGCCAGACTGACGCCATCAACAAGGGCTTTGCGCGCGCCGACGGCCAGATTTTCGCGTGGCTGAACTCGGACGACACCTACGAGCCGTTCGCAGTGGGCCAGGCGGTGAAATACCTGCTCGAACATCCCGAAGTGGGAATGGTCTACGCGGACTGCAATTACATCAACGAGGACGGGCGCGTCATCGGCAAATTCCCCGCGGCGCAGACCGACTTGAAACGATTGCGCACGGGTTACGTCCATATTCCCCAGCAGACCACGTTCTTCCGCGCCGGCCTGTGGAAGCAGGTGGGGCCGCTCGATCCTTCGTTTTACTTCGCCATGGATTACGACCTGTGGACGCGCATCGCGGCGCGCTCCGCGATCAAATATCTCGCCGGTCAGACGTGGGCGGACTTCCGCCTGCACACATCAGGAAAGACCATTGCCGCCGACGACCGCTGCTGGCTGGAGATGCTGCGCGTCCATTACCGGGACGGAGGTTCATTTTTTGCGCCGATTGTGGGAAAATACTACATCCGAAAGCTCGTCGCCCCGCTATGGAACTGGCGCAGGCGATTGATGTTAAGGCCATAAATGTGAAAAAGATGAACTGGCTCTTTTCTCCTCCCTCCCTCGACGATCTCATCCGCCTGTTGCGCGCCTGGCGATTCTGGGTGCTGGGCGCGATCCTCGGCGCGTTGATCGGCGCGGCCGTCTACCATGTCGTCCCGCCGCCGTATCGGGCGCGGGCCACCGTCAACGTGGACTTCAACCTCGAGCAGGCCTGGCCGCAGGATACCGACCGCCAGCAGTTCTATTATCTCGAACGCGAGGCGCGCAAACTGGAGGAGATCGCCTGGTCGGACGAAGTGATGCAGGCCGTTGCCAGAGCGGACGGAAACGCAACCATCGCCGAATTGCGCGACGCAAAATTAACCTTGAGTCAACCCGCCGAAGCGGGCTGGCATTTTTACGCCGAGGATGACAACGCGGAGCGCGCGCAATCCCTGGCTTCTGCGTGGGCGCAGGCCTTCGCGGACGCGGCGCAGGCGGACGTCGGCGCGCAAGACGGCCTCAACGCGTTCATCCGCATCGAGGTCGCGCAGGTGGCAAACCTGCCTGTCGAACGCAGGGAGCCACTCGGCTCGTACCTGCTGACGGGCGCGCTCGGCGCGTGGTTCCTCGGCGCGCTCATTGTGTTGTTCTTCGAACCGCGAAGACGCGAAGGCCGCGAAGGAAAGTAAAGTGAAGCCCTCTGTGTTCTCTGTGAACTCTGTGGTGAGGTTTCTCTGGGCCGCGGCGCTGATATTCCTGCCGGTTACCAGTTTCCGCTGGTTTCCTTTTCTCGGCGAGAGCACGTTCGTCCGCCCACTGGCCCTCTTCCCGCTGGCGCTGTTACTGCCCATCCTTCTCATTCAAGCCTTGCGCCGCGAGCGCCCCTTCCCCTGGGTGGGGAGCGCGATCCTGCTTTTCGCCTTCGCGGCTGCGGTGTTAACGGTCACCAGTTTCGGGATCCTCATTGACCCGCTGCCGATGCGCGGGCAGACCTATTTCGGCCGCGCCGTCCGCGCGCTCGCCACGCTCGTCATCGGCCTCGTCTTCTTCGTCTCCGCAGCGTGGATGAACCGCGGCGAGAACGACGTCAGGTTCACGCTCCAATGGCTGCTGGTCGGCCTCGGCCTCGACCTGGCATGGAGCGGCCTGCAGGCGGTCACGTTCTACACGGGCCTGCTCGAAAAAGAAATGGTCACGCACTGGCAGCTGGCTTTTTCGATGCGCGAACTCGTGCGCACCAACCGCATTTCGGGCATGGCTTACGAACCCGCCTGGCTTGCGGGACAGATCGCCACGACCTGGCTGCCCGTGTTGTTCGCGGCGCTGTTGACGAACTTCCGCCTCACGCGGACGAAGTGGCTGGAGCCCGTTCTCCTGGCGCTCGTCACGCTGACGCTTCTCGCCACCTACTCGCGCGGCGGACTGCTGATCGCCTTCGCCGCGGCGGGGTCGACCTTTCTGCTCCTCGGCCGCGGCCTGTTGCGCGCCGCGTGGACGTGGTTCTTCGGCGGTTTCCGCCGGGGCGTTCGCGCGTGGTTCGTGCGCGTCGCGTTGATTGCCGCCGTGTTCGGCGTGCTGGCGGGCGCTGTGGCTTTTCTTGGCCAGAAGAATTACTTCCGCCGCCTGTGGGAGATTGACGCCTCCAGTCTGAGCGAATACCTGGTGGACATCAACGCCGGCGGGCGAAGCGCTTACGCCGCAGGCGCCATGGCTGCCTACAAGGAATATCCCGTCACAGGTGTGGGACTCGGCGCGAGCGGATTCTGGATCTATGACAACCTGCCCGACTGGACGTTGACGACCGTTCCCGAAATCGCACGGCAGTTGAACCCGCAGAGTCATTTGTACCCCAACCCGAAGAATCTCTACGTCCGCCTGCTCTCCGAAACGGGATTGCTCGGCTTTGTCCTCTTTGCGATCTTTCTTCTTTCCTCCCTTGCCGATTCGCTCAGCCTCCTGCCGCGGGGCGGTTTCTTTCGCTTCCTCGGCGCGGCGGGACTCTTTGCATGGCTGGCGATTGCCTTTTATAATGCCACGCAGGATTCGTTTGCCACGCCAAACATCTGGTTGATTCCGGGAATGCTGGCGGGAATATCCATACAATCGTCGAGTGAGCATCCATGATCGTCCTTTCTGTGGGAATGCCGCGCGCAGGTTCGGGCTGGCATTACAACCTGATCCACGACCTGATGAAGACCACAGGCTGTGCCGACGCGCGCGACATTCGTGAGAAGTACCGTCTTCAAAAGATCCTGACCGAGGTCAACTGCAACATCGGCGTGCTGTCCGCGCGGCGGCTTGCCATGGTGACCGTCCCCGCACTGATGGGCAGGACCTTCGTCATCAAGGCGCACGCCGGGCCGACGGGCGCCTCGCGTCTGCTCCAGCGTCTCGGTCTGCTGCGCATCACGTACATTTACCGCGACCCGCGCGACGCCATGCTCTCGGCCTACGATTATGGCCGGCGCGCCCTCGAAAAGGGACGCCCTAACGCCTTCTCGCACCTGACCGACTTTCAGAAAAGCCTCGACTTCATGATGGATTACGTCCGCATCTGGGAGAGGTGGACGAAAGAGAAAAATGTGTTGATCGTCCGCTACGAAGACCTGCTGATGAATTACGAGGCCGAAGCGACGCGGCTGGTGAATTTTCTTCCACTGGACGGTGACCGGCCGGAGGTCCGCGAGGTGATCGAAAAGTATCGCCCCGGCGCGGCGGAAGGCCAGCAGGGTCTGCATTTCTATAAGGGCAAGATCGGCCGCTTCCGCGAGACATATTCACGAGAGGAACAGGCTGTCCTGGCCCATCGCTTTGGACGGGCTATTGAAGCGATGGGATATACGGTCTAGCCCGAATCGCAATTTTCCTGTAACGCGTCCGGGGAAGGCCCGGAGAAAATTTCGAGTATCATTCAATCATGCGCAAGTTCGATTCGCCCTACCTTGCCGACTGGTTTGCCATTTCGTTGCGCTGGATCATGCTGGTGGGATTGCTGGTCTCCGTTTCGCTGGATGGAGGCCTGGTCGTTGCGACCACTTTGCCGATTCTCCTGCTCCTGTTCTGGAATATTGGCATGACCGTGCTGGCGGTTGCCAATACGCGCCTGTCCTATCACCGCCAGATCAACCTGCTCGTGGATCTGGCCCTGATGATCGTGTTTTTCCAATTACAAGGCGGTGTGGCCGGGCGCTCGGCCTGGGCGTTCCTCCTGCCGATTTTTAGCGGCTCTGTTTATTTCGAACTCTGGGGGGCGCTGAGCGCGGCGGTCGTCTTCGCGGCGGTCGAGGTGGCGACCGTCTGGTGGCAGGAGCCCTCCGGGGCGGGGTTGATGCCGGCTGTGGCGCTGGCGGTGGTCACACTCGGTCTGGGTCTGCTGTTCGGCTTTCTCGGACGCAGCCTGATGAATTATTTGCGCAGGGCGCGGGTGCGGCAACTCCAGGACGAGGAGAAAAGATGGCGGGTGCAGAGCGAGCGTCTGCGCGCCATTTACGAATTGACCTCCACCTTGAACGCCACGCTCAGTTACAAGCGCGTGCTCGATTCCGCGCTGGATATGGGATACGCGGCGCTCAACCCGGACCCCGAAACGGATTCGGACCAGCGCTTGGTCAGCGCGGTGCTTTTATTCAAAGGGGACAAACTGCGCGTCGGCTCGGCGCGCCGCTTCACCAATGCCGACCAGAAGATCCACCTGCAAGGCAGCGAGGGACTGCTCAAGCGGGTCTTTGACGAAGGCGAGCCGATTCTTTCGAACGACATCGGCTACGATCCCGAATTGGGGCGGATCATTGCCCTGCGCACCTGCACCACGGCGTATTGTTTTCCGTTGCGCAGCGGGTTCAATGTCTACGGCGCGATGTTGTTCGCGCACCCCGACCCAAACTATTTTACGCCCGACCGCGTCAACCTGCTGGACATCATCGGCCGCCAGGCGGTGATCGCCATCCAGAACGCCCGTCTGTACCAGGACCTGCTCGAGGAAAAGAACCGCATGGTCGAGGTGCACGAGGAGGCGCGCAAGAAATTGGCGCGCGACCTGCACGACGGCCCGACGCAGTCCGTGGCGGCCATGGCCATGCGCATCAACCTGGCGCGGCGCATGATGGAACGCAACACCCAGTCGGCAAAGGACGAAATGGTCAAGATCGAGGAGCTGGCACATCGCACCACCAAGGAAATCCGTCACATGCTCTTCACCCTGCGGCCGCTCATCCTCGAGTCGCAGGGATTGACCGCCGCACTGCAGTCCATGGCCGAGAAGATGCGCGAGACGTTCAGCCAGAACGTGGTCGCCAACATTGATGAGAAACTCGTCAAACAGTTGGAGATGGGCAAGCAGGGCGTCATCTTCTACATCATCGAAGAGGCGGTCAACAACGCGCGCAAACACGCCAACGCCGCCAACATCTGGGTCAATCTCAAGCCCTTCGAGACGGGCATCGCCGTCCTGGAGATTCTCGACGACGGCATCGGCTTCGATGTGAAAGCCGTCAACCAGGCCTACGACAAACGCGGCAGTCTGGGCATGATCAACCTGCGCGAACGCACTGAACTGGTCAACGGCCTGCTCAACATCGATTCCGCACCCGGCAAGGGGACGCGCGTCCAGGTCTACATCCCGCTTTCCGAAGAGGCCGCCGACCGCCTGCACCACAAAAAGTAAGTCATGCCATCCGCCGCCGGTCTGTATTATTTTTCCCACGAAGAGGAAAACCATTCCCGCCCGCCCGTTATCCTGATCCACGGCGCGGGCGGCACGCATCTGCATTGGCCGCCGCAGATGCGGCGGATGAGCGGTCAGCGCGTCTTTGCGCTCGACTTGCCCGGGCATGGAAAATCACAGGGCGTGGGTCTTCAAAGCGTAGCAGATTACGCGGAAACAGTAATCGAGTTTATGAAAGTTGCCCGCCTGAACGCGGCGGTGATGGTCGGTCATTCGATGGGCAGCGCCATTGCTCTTACGCTCGCGTTGGATTTTCCCGATCATGTCCTCGGTTTGGGATTGGTGGGTAGCGGTGCCCGCCTGCGTGTGTTGCCCGCCATTTTGGATGGGACGACCGACCCGTCCACGTTCGAGGCGACGGTCCGGACGATCAACGATTTCTCTTACGGTGCTCGCGTCAAGCCGCGGGCGAAGGAGTTGGCCGCGCTCCGAATGGCCGAAACCCGCCCGGCGGTCCTGCACGGCGACTTCGTCGCCTGCGATACTTTCGATGTGATGGAGCGTTTGCGAGAAATATCGTTGCCCACCCTCATCCTTTGCGGCACGGAAGATAAAATGACGCCCCTGCGCTATTCCGAATATTTACGCAATCACATCCGCGGAGCCCGCCTGCAAACCTTTGAGGGCGCGGGCCACATGGTCATGCTCGAACGGCCCGGCCCGGTCTGCGACGCGCTGGCGGACTTCCTGAACCGGATTCCGTATCGGCCCGGCCAATGATTTCTACCGTGTCACACGCCGAATAGTTTTTTGAGGATCGGCCTCGCCGCCAAAACCGCCCGTGCCCTGTGGCTCAGGCGGTTTTTTTCATCCATGCTGAGTTCGGCCATGGTCAAACCTAATTCTTGCAAAAGAAAGATTGGGTCATAGCCGAAGCCGCCTGTGCCGCGCTCCTCGGGGATGATTTCGCCGGGACAACTGCCTTCAGCCAGCTCCACACCCCCTTGTGGTGCGGCTATGGCGACCGTGGCGCGGAAGCGGGCCGTCCAGGGACGTGGCTGGCCGCGCAGATTTTGCAAAAGCTGGGCGCGGCGGTCGGCGTCCGAGGCGCCCGGCTTGAGCGAGTAGCGGGCAGAATGCAGACCGGGCGCGCCGCCCAGCGCGTCCACTTCGAGGCCTGAATCGTCGGCGAGTGAAATCCGTCCGCTGGCGCGGGCAAAGGCGACGGCTTTCTTGGCCGCGTTTTCGGCGTAGGTCTGTCCGTCCTCTTCCACCTCGAGTGTCAGGTTAATCTGTGAGGGTGTCACGAGTTCACAGCCAATATCCGCCAGCAGGGCCTGAATTTCAATGACTTTGCCTCTATTGTTAGTCGCAATCAATAACTGCTTCTTCACTTCACACTCTTCCTCTTTGCTAATTTGCTCTCTTATTAATCTGTTTGATCGCCCACGTTGCGGGCTCACGGACAAGAGCCTCAGGATCATCAAGGGCTTTTTCCAAAGCAGGCAGGGCAGACGAATCACCGGTATTTCCCAGTGCGATGACCGCATTTCTTACCAGCCCGCGCCGTTTGGCGCGTCTGAGCGGAGAATCCCGGAACTGCCGGTTGAAGGTTGCTGGAGTCAGTTCGAGGATTTGGATCAGGTCCGGGTGCCGCGACCCGCTTCGAGCGTGGAAAGACGCGTCGCCTTCGGGCGCGGCGAATCGATTCCACGGACAGACCTGCTGGCAAATGTCACAGCCAAAGATCCAATCCTGCATCAGCGGACGCAGGTCTTTGGGAACGTCGTCTTTGAGTTCGATGGTGAGGTAGGAGATGCAACGGCGCGCGTCAAGTGTGCGATCGGGCAGGATGCATTGCGTGGGACAGGCATCGAGGCAACGGGTGCAGGTACCGCAATGGTCAGTCTCGAAAGGCGGATCGGGTTCGAGTTCGAGGTCAAGGAGGATTTCAGCCAATAGTAAGTAGGAACCGGCGCGGGGATTAATGAGGCAGGTGTTTTTACCAATCCATCCAAGACCGGCCCGCTGGGCGAGGTCGCGTTCGAGAATTGGACCGGTATCCGTGTACCAGCGGTGCGGCACCGGACCTCCGGCCTGCTCCTCGATAAACGCAATCAACGCTTTGAGCCTCTGCGGCAGGACAAGGTGATAGTCTTCGCCCCAAGCGTAGGAGGCGACACGGCCTCTCATCCGCGCTTCGACTTCGTTCGCTACGCTCTCTCCGCTCAGCGCGGCGGGGTGGTTGTAGGGTATCCCAAGGATGAGGATGGATTTGCACTCGGGCAGGATGAGGCGCGGGTCGGCGCGGCGCTGACGGGAGCGTTCGGCCGCGAGCCACGTCATCGAGCCATGCCGCCCCTCGGACAGCCAGCGCTCGAAAGTCGAGAGATGAGGCGGCGGGTCCGCAGTCGTCACACCGGCCAGGATAAACCCCAGCCGGTGCGCTTCGTCCTTGATGTTTTGTTCGAGGGATTCGGTCACATTAACGGACGATGATAAACACGTAGATGTTCTTGCCGAAGGCGCTGCCGTTTGTATTGGCCATGCGCCAGTAGCTTCTGTATTCCCCGGCTTTGACGGGGGCTTTGAACTGGACCGATACTTCGACTTCCTCACCGGGAAAGACATCGGCAGTGAGCGGCTGGGCAACGCCGCCCATTTTCTCGCCGTAGGCGAAAACTAGGCTGTAACCCGCTCTCCAGATGCAGGTGCCGCTGTTCTTGATCTTCCAGGTCTTGACGAAGTCCTGGCCGGGCTGCATCTGGGTGCCGTCCGGCACGCTGACATCCACCGTGAATGGATCGAACGTGGAATCGTCGCAGAGAGGCTGTGTGGCTGCCGGGTCAATGGTGGGGGCGAGGGTGGCAGTCGGCTCGGGGATGGGGGTTTCGGTTGGCTCTGCCGTGGGGGTGAAGGAGAGCGCGATCTGCGTGTATTCGGCTACGACGGTCTCGGCGGCAGCGGTGAAGATGGCGCCCACATCCATCGTTGGCGTGGCCGTGGTGGATTGTCCGCACGCGGCGATCATCATGGCGATACACGCAAGGATGGTAAGTAGTTTTACGTTCATGAGGCCTCCACTTTTGAGGAACGGAAACGGCCTACCGGGGCAGGTTCCTATTTTTTCACCTTGATGATGACGCAGATGGCATACGGGCCGAAGACCGCGCCGCGGTCGTTCACCATCTGCCAGCAGGAGGTATAGTTGCCTTCCTTGAGAGGCGCGGTCATGAGCATACCTACATCAGCGGTCTCACCGGGGTCAACGAAATCGTTTTTCTTTTTTATTTCATAACCCGGGCCATCCAACCGGTCGTCGCCGTACGCGTAGACCAGCTTGTAGCCCTCGTCCCAGGTGCAGGTGCCGGTGTTCTTGATGCGCCAGATTTTTTGGAAGTCGGCGCCGGGCTTCACGATGGTGCCGTCCGGAATGGTGATGTCTGCGATGAAAGTGAAGTTGTCGCACAGCGTCGCGGCCTGCGTTGCGAGAGGCGCGAGGGGCGTCGTGCCCGGCGTCCCCAGCGCGGCCGTGGGAAATGTCAGCGGAGTCCCAAGCCCGGGGGCAGTGGGAAATGCGGCCAGGGTCGCGGTGGGAGGCGGTGTGTCAGTCGGGAGGGGAGTCGGGGTGTAGGCAGCCACAGTCTGTGTGAAGGAGGCGGCCACTGTCTGCGCGGCGGCAGTGAAGATGGCGAACGTATCCACCTCGGTGGGGGTGGGCTCCTGTGATTGGCCGGGCATGCTGCAGGCAGACAAAGCAAGCAGGAAGATGAGGAAGATCGTCTGCCGGAAGAACCTGGGGGTTTGCATGAGAATCTCCTCCATGGATCGGTCACACGAATTGTTAACGTCATTATAACGCACTTGCCTCTCCTTCATCAGGAGAGGCAAGTGCGTAGAAAGTACCACAGCCTACGGTGTAGGGGTTGGCGTGGGTGTCTCGGTCGGTGTGGAAGTTGGTGTGGCGGTCGGCGAGGCCGTGAACGTGGCAGTGGGTGTGGGCGTATTGGTGGCGGGCGCGGAGCCCTGGCGGACGATGCGCGGCCAGACCCAGATGGCGAAATCCTTTTTCGGCGCGCCGTTGGCGAGCACGGTCAGGATGAACTTGACATTCTGCCCGGCCAGGCTGTTCAGGTTGATGTCCACTGTGTAGTATTTGCCTTCAAAGACCTCGTGCCACTGGCCAAGAGTCTTCACGTCACCGCTGCCGATCTGGTAATCGAGGCGGAAAATGACGTTGCAATCCGGCGCGTTGGCGCGGCAATTGACCAGTGCCTGGAAGCGGTCGCCGGTTTGGACGGCGAAGGCCGGATAGGTCCCCATGATGTAGCCGTTGTTCACATCCTTTGGATAGGTCATCAGCCCCGGGTTGTCCGCGTGCGAACCGTTCTCGATGTGCGGCGAATCGAGTTTGATTACATAGCCGTCGTTGTTGCCTTCGTTGCCCGGGCAAGGCAGGCTCTTGTTGCCGTTGCTCCAATCAGCCGAACAGTAATGGACGCTGAAGTCATATGCCACATAAGTGGGACCGCTGACGTTGATGTCCACCCAAAAGGCGGTATCGGCGGCGTTGCCGATGCCAAATACACTGCCCGCGGCGTTGCGCAACTTCCAGTAGCCGCGATAGTGGCCGTCGGTGGAGGGCGCGGTCAGGTTGACCGACAGATCAATGGTCTGGCCGGGGCTGACCGCGGCGGGAAGGGCGGCGGCCGCGGGTCCATTCATCGAGTCACCGCTGATGAACACCAGCGCGTACGAGGTCGTCCAGGTGCAGGTGCCGATGTTTCTCAGCCGCCAGGTCTTCGTGAAGGACGCGCCGCGCCCGACCGCGGAGCCGTCCGTGTACGAAACGTCGGTGACGAAGGCGGCCCAGTCACAGCGAGTGATCGGGGCAGGGGTGTTGGATGCAAATGTGGCCAGCGGCGTGGGGCTGTTCACGCCGGGGACCAAGGTAACGGTTGGCGTAGCCTGGCCCGGCGTGGAGGCCGCCTGGGTAGCCCTCGCTTCCAGCGTCTGCGCGGACTGGGTATAGAGCGCGTTGAGCGTCGCGGCCGGGTCGGGCTGTTCACTGCCCGGCAGATTGCAGGCCGCCTGCGCGGCCAGGATCGCGATGAGCGCCGCGGCAAGGAATAAACTGTTCTTTTTCATGGCAATTCTCCTGAATAAGGTCAATCCTCAATAGCAGACGACGCCGTGGTTGCAAAGGTTCCTGTTCCAAAACAGCCGGGACTGAATCCCGGCTGTTTTGGTTTGAGGTTATTGACAATCGTAGAGGAAGGTCGCCCGTCCGAAGTCCAGCCCGGCCGGTTCCACGATTATGAAGGCGATCCAGCGCGGGTTGGTGGCCGAACCCAGGTGGATCGTCCAGGTGCGCGTGAATGTCTGTGAACCAGCCGCCTCGAACTCGACCGTCTTGATGCCGGACTCGTTCCCGTCACTTTGGTCCCAGCGATACTTGACCTCGATGGGCCCGTTCACGGTCAGGGTGGCATATACGGTGTAAGTCACATTGGTCGGGCAACCCGCCGCCGGGTCCCGCACGACGCTGTAAACGACCGAGGTGACGCCATAGTCGGGCTTGTCGCTGTCAGAGACTACCACGTCCACCCACACTGATTCGTCGTATTCGCCGACCCCGAAATCCACCCCATTGGGCGACTGGATGCGCCAGTAGCCGCGGTACGCGCCGGGCTCTGCGGGCGCGACCAGCACGATGGGAAGGGTGATGGTCTGCTCGGGGATGACAGTCTGCGGGAGATTGTAATAGTACGCGCCGCCCATCAAGTCGCCGCTCCAGAAGATGAACCTGTAGGTGGAATCCCAGGTACACGTGCCGCTGTTCTTGATGGTCCAGGTTTTTGTGAACGTTTCGCCGGGCTGAAGGATCGTGCCATCCGGGACTGTCTCACCGAGCAGGCTCGCGCTCAAACAACCGGCATTGGGGCCGGTGTTCGCGGCCGGCGCAGACGTGGGGCTGGGCGCCGCGCTCGGGGCCGGGGACGCGGCTGGAGCCGCTTCCGTGATCTCCGGCGTGGACGTGGGCGCGGCGGCCTGCGTGTTCTGCGCCGCCACCGTCAGCGCCACCGCGGTGGCGACGGCCGAATCGTTGGCGCCGCACGCCGAGAGAACCAGCGAGAGGAGCACCAGCGCGGTTGGCATACTCAAATTGCGTCTCATTCGGTTCCTTTCCAGACCTGTCTGAACAGGCCAGCGATTATTATACCGAAAAGACAGGCGCCCGGTCAGCGGGCGCCTGAGAGAAGGATGAGAGGGGTTGGACGGTCCCTACGGGGATGTACAGGCCGTGCTGAAATCTATTTTCCCAAAGTCCTGGTGGTTGGGGTCATCCACGTAGACGCCAACCCAGGTGGGCGTCCCTGCCCAGACGGAGCCTCGACTCCAATCATAGTTCACAGATTGGGTACCGGCGGAGGCAAAGGTCAGGCTCTGCAAAGACCCGCCGCCCGGCACATCCTGGCGCGTCCACTTGAAGGTGACCGTGCCAGCCCCATTGGCCGTGATGTTGGCAGTCACGCGCGGGCAATTGGTGTGGCCGGCGTCGCTCCACGTTCCGACGGAGTAGGTGACGCTGGTGACCGCAAATATGCCGCCTCCGCCGCCAGTCACTTTGATTTCCACATAGAACTGGGAGAAGGTCACGCCGGCTGCGTTGCGCAGTTTCCAGTAGCCTTTATAGGTCCCGTTCGAGGCGGGCGCTTTCAGGTTGACGGAGATATCCACAGTCTGCCCGGGGTTGACGTTGCCGGTCAGCGCCTGGGCGGACGGGCCGCTCATCTGCTCGCCGCTGGAGAAGACCACCGCGTAGGATGTGGTCCAGGAACAGGTGCCGGTGTTTTTCAACCGCCAGGTCTTGACGAAGGCCTCATTGGGATCCATTTCCGTGCCATCCTCGATGGTCACATCGTCAATGAATTGGGCCTTGTCGCATTCCTGGGTGGGCGGCTGGGTCGGTGGAATGGAGGTCGCGGTGGGCGGCAGGGTGGGCGGGGCGCCCGTGGTGGCTGTGGGCAATTGCGGCAGGCTGGTGGGCGTGTTCTGCGGCGCGGCTTGTGTCAATTGCGCCTCGACCGTTTGCGCGGCGGCTGTGAAGACGAAGTTCGGGTCTTCGGTGGCAGTACTCTGTGCATTCGGCAAGTTGCAGGCCGATAGCGCCAGGGTAAGGCACACAAAAAGAATCCAGATACGGGTTTTCATAATGACACCTCTTCTCCTCTTTATCGATTGCCATAATTGTACTGCAAGGGTCTTGAAATTCCACCCTGCTTTAATCCTAAAACAAGGACAGGAGCGGATGCTCCTGTCATCTTGGTCATTGCTTTTCGTAAGGCGTCCCGTCTGCGGCGGGCATTCTTACCCGTCCAATGAAACCTGCCAGCACGATCATCGTTGCGATGTAGGGGGCCATGCCCAAAAGTTCCGGGGCAACGCCGACTTGCAGGATAGAGAGTTTTTCCTGCCACGAGTCGAAAAAGCCGAAAATTAAAGCGCCGAGGAACGCTCCGCCGGGATTCCAATTGCCGAAAATCATGGCCGCCAGACCAAGGAATCCCTTACCAGCGCTCATGCCCTCGTTGAACCGTCCCGCCGCTCCAATGCTCATATACGCCCCGGCCAGCCCGGCAATCGCGCCGCTAATCAGGACACTGATATAACGTGTGCGAAAAACGTTGATGCCGAGCGTATCGGCGGCTTTGGGATGTTCGCCTACCGCCCGCACGCGCAGGCCCCATTTTGTGCTGTACATGAGGATGTGCGTGATGATCAGCAACGCAAAAAGGGTGTAGATGATGGGACTTTGATTGAACAGGATTGGGCCGATCACCGGGATCTTCCACAGGAATGGGATGGGCAGGGCGGCAATCGCCGGTCCGGGCGAATTCAGTTCCGTGGTTTTTTCGAGGACCGCGCGGTGCACGTAACTGGATACACCCAGAGAAAGGATGATAATGCCCGTGCCGCTCACGATCTGGTTGATACGATATTTGATGCAAAGCACGGCATGCAGAACGGCCATGAGCATGCCCGCCGCCATGCCGCCTAACACGCCGTAGAACATGTTGTCGGTCACGCTGGCAACGATGACGGAAACGAACGCGCCCATGAGGATCATGCCTTCGATGCCGATGTTGACCACGCCGGAGCGTTCGCTGTGGATCCCGCTTAGCGCGGCCAGGGCGATCGGCGTTGCGCGCACCACACTGCTGACCAGCATCCCGGTCAGGTTCAGCGATTTGTCCCGCGTGGCCCAGACGAGGAAGGCGAAGATGCCAAGCCCGATCATGGTCGAGATGATTGGGGTCAGGTTTTTAAATTCCTTCACCAGCAGGGCAATGCCCGCGAGAGCGATCAATATGCCGAGCACCCATAATGTAACTGTGGTGGGGAGGACGAGATCGGGAGCGGGGATCTTTACCCGCGCCCGCTCGCTGGTCAGCACAAATGTGGACTGCAGACCGAGAGTATCCTTGGCCAGGAAAAACACCAGAATTGCCTCGGCAAAAAGAAACAGCGGAGCGGCGAAGTCCTTCCATGTGCGTATTTTGGGCGAAGTTAATACTGCCTGTGCCATATGGGTTCTCCAAACTTACTTTGATCAATTCGCGCTTTTCTGTGCGCGTCCCCGGTTAATCCGATAAATCGTGCGAATAATTTCCGGGGCGGCGACAAAGATGATTACCAGTCCCTGAATGATGCGTATCAATTCCACAGGCGTGCCTGCCACGGATTGCATACGCGCCGCGCCGCCGCGCAGGAACCCGAACAACAGGGAGGCCAGCACGACCCCGAGCGGGTGACTGTTTCCCAGAAGTGCCAATGAAATGGCATCGAATCCATAACCCGAGGAAAAGGCGCGTACCAGTTTATGATCCACTCCCAAGATTTGTCCCACACCAGCCATGCCTGCCAGCGCGCCGCTTATTACCATAGTCAATACGGTAATCAGAGTAATGCGGATGCCTGCGTAACGCGAGGCATTTGGGTTGGCGCCTACCATGCGGATTTCAAGCCCCAGAGGAGTCTTCCACAGGAACCAGTAAACCGCGAAAGCCAGAGCAAGGGCGATGATGAAACCCCAGTGAATACGCATCGGCTCCTTGAACAGGAGCGGCAGATAGGAGGTCGGGCGCACTTCCGGCGTGATGGGCAGGCCGTCAGGCCGCTGCATGGGGCCTGAAAGCAGATACTCTGTGAGGCGGAAGGCGATATAGTTCATCATGATGGTGTTGATCACTTCGTGCGCCCCCGTGCGGGCCTTGAGGAAGCCGGGGATGCCTGCCCATAAAGCGCCCGCGGCGGCTCCGGCGAGCATGGCCAGAGGCAGGTGGACGAAGGCCGGCAGCCCAGTGATCGAATAGCCGACGAATGCCGTGGCGAGACCGGCGGCGAAAAGCTGCCCCTCTGCCCCGATGTTGAAAAGCCCGCCGCGAAAGCCAAGCGCCACGCCGAGGCCTGCAAAGATGTACGGAGTGGCGATGGTCAGGCTCTCGCTGGCCGGGCGGAAGGCGTCCAGCAGGTCCTTGGTCTCGCCGGTCGCCTGCCAGGTCCGAATGGCGGCGCCGATTAATTTTGGATCGCCAAATGCTCCAATGAACATGGCTGAATAGGCTTCACGAACGGATATCCACGAGGCCCGTAGGATTTCGGCGAACCCCTTGGCGGCCAGCACCTCTGGATCGGAGAAGGGAATGATGAAGGCGCCAACGACAAGCGCGGTAAAAACCGACAGGATCGGCAAGAGGATTGCCTCGCCGCTTCCCTCTCTCACGGCTATCCTTGAAAAGAAGCCGCGCTTCCGTTCACGCGTTTTGTCCGGGGATGTATCCAAGTGAATCTCCTTCAAGGATTTGAGCGCTGAGATTAAGTCCTCACGCCGTAGGTGTCCCCGCCTTGCGGGGTTCGTGGATGCCTGCCATGAGCAGCCCCAGCTCTTCCCGTCTGGCCCGCTCCGCTGGCAGGATATCGAGGATGCGTCCCGCGTACATGACCGCGATCCGGTCCGAAAGGCTCATGATCTCGTCCAGTTCCGAAGAGACCAGAAGCACCGCGCAACCCTCGTCCCGTTTTTTTAGAATCTGGCCGTGAATGTATTCGATCGAGCCGACGTCGAGGCCGCGCGTCGGCTGGGACGCGATCAACAGCTGGATCGGGCGCGAGAGTTCGCGCGCCACGATCACTTTCTGCTGATTTCCTCCGGATAAATTGGAGACCGGTACTTCGATACCGGGCGTGCGTACATCGAATGCCTCCACGCGTTCCCGCGCCGCCTTTTCGATTTCCTCGTGGCGGAGGTTCATTCCCTTCGTAAAGGGAGCCTCATAATATGTATTCAGTACCATGTTTTCGGCCACGGGGAACGAGAGTACCAGGCCGTCCTTCTGGCGGTCTTCCGGAATGTGCGCCGAACCGGCCTCGCGTATCTCGCGCGGCGTGGCGCGGGTGGTATTGCGACCTGCTACCACTATCTTTCCCGCCTCCACCCTGCGCAGGCCCGTCAACGCCTCGATCAGTTCCTTTTGCCCGTTTCCCTGCACGCCGGCAATCCCGAGCACTTCCCCGGCACGCACATCGAACGAAACCCCTTTCACCGCCATAAATTGACGGTCATCCTTTACAAAGAGATTCTCCACGGTGAGCATGGACTGGCCCAGCGCCACGGGCTTTCTTTTCAACGTCAGGAGCACCTGGCGTCCGACCATTAGATTCGCCAGAGACGATTCGGTGGCCTCCTTGGGGGTGGTAACTCCCGTCACGCGGCCGTTTCGCAGTACAACGACGCGGTCCGCAAGCGCCATCACCTCTTTCAGTTTATGGGTAATGAAAATGACCGACTTACCCTGCTTTACCAGCGAGCGGACGATCTTGAAGAACTCCTCCACTTCCTGGGGCGTCAGCACGGCAGTCGGTTCGTCCAGAATCAATATCTCGGCTTCGCGATACAAAACTTTGACGATCTCAACCCGTTGCTGGACGCCCACAGACAGATCCTCGATCTTTACGTGAGGCTCCACATCGAGGTGGAACTGGGCAGAGATCTCCTCGATCCGTTTGGCGACGTTTTCCCGGTCCAGCATGATCCCGTTTTTTGTGGCTTCGGAACCCAGCATCACATTTTCCGTCACCGTGAAGACCGGTACCAGCATGAAATGCTGGTGAACCATGCCAATTCCGTGCCGGATGGCACCCTGCGGGGAGTGGATATCAACCTTCGAGCCGCGTATGTAGATCTCCCCCTCGTCGGGCGTATACAGACCGTACAGGATGTTCATCAACGTGGTCTTCCCCGCGCCGTTTTCTCCCAGCAGAGCAAGCACTTCTCCTTCATTCAAGGTCAGGTCAATGTGATCGTTTGCCAGAACGCCGGGGAAGGCTTTCGTAATACCGCGAAGTTCCAAAACAGGAGGCATACCTGTCTCCATTTCCAAGAATGTAAACGGCTTTTGGGTTAATCTGGTGGCGCTGACGATAATCAGCGCCACCAGACTTATGAGCGAAACACCTGGATCTTATGCCTTACGGATACAGACCCTGAGGACAGGAAGCAGGATAGGAGACACAGCCCGTGTCGGTGATCTCGCCTGAGAGGATCTGTTGCAGAAGGGCATCCACTTCGGCCTTCAACTCAGCCGGGACTTTATCTTCCAGATCGTGGTAGGGAGCGATGCCCACACCGCCGTTCGGGATATCGCCAACATAGTTGGTGCAACCCTCGAACGTGCCCTCCAGTGCGGACTTGACCACGGTGTAGTTCGAGACGTCCATGTTCTTCATGATGGAGGTCAGGATCACATCTTGGACGCCCGGCAGGGAAACGTAGCCATCAGTGTCAACCCAGATGCCGTAGCCGCCGCGTTCGCGGGCTACATCGAAACCGGGTGCGCCGATCAAACCACCGACGCCCATGAAGATATCCGCGCCCTCATCGAAGAGCGATTCAGCGGCCTCCTTACCCTTGGTCAGGTCGGAGAAATCGCCGGTGAACAGGCCTTCGCCAGTCTCGTTATCCCAGCCGATAAAGCGGACGTTCGTGCCATGGACTTCGTTGTACTTGTCCATGCCAAACTGCGCGCCCACGGCAAAGATGGTCACGGTGGGGATCTTCGCGCCGCCGAAGTAGCCGATGGCGGGATCCTCAGGATCAAGTTGCAGGGCCATGCCCGCGGCCAGGTAGCCAGCCAGGAAGGCGGCCTGGTCGGTCTTGAACACCTGCCCCATCACGTTCGGGATGCAGGCGTCCTTGCCGGGATTGCCGTCGGGCAGGAAGGGATCGGGATAGGCATAATCGAAGATCGCGAACTTGGTGTCGGGGTACTGCGCGGCGACATTGGCTGTGTCCGCGCCGAGGAAGAAGCCAGCGGCAACGATCAGGTCATAACCCTGGCTGGCAAACTCGGTCAAGTTCGGCGTGTATTGAGTAGCCTCGTCGGACTGGATGTATTGAGCGTGGACACCCAGTTCTTCCTGCGCGCGCAGGATTCCAGCGTACTGGGTCTCGTTGAAGCTGTCGTCATTGATGCCGCCCGTATCGGTCACGAAACCGACGCAGAATACGTCCTCGGCCGCGCAGTCCAAGGCCGGGGGTTCGGTGGCGACTACAGGCGGTTCGGTGGCGACCACAGGCGGTTCGGTCATGGGGGCTTCTGTGGGTTTTGGGCCGCAGGCCGACAGCATCATCGAAGCGACGACCAGTAGAGCCAACAGTACAAACAGTTTCTTCATTTTCGTTCTTCTCCTCTCAAATTTGAGAAAGTGGAATAGGGGTTTATTTTCTGGCGTTGGGGGAAAAATCAGGAACTGGGTTCGGCGCACCTCCTGTACAGATTTTCTTAGAAGGCAAGTATACCAGCCTCTAATTTTATTGTGCAAGGCAGAACGAAGGGATTGGATAACTTAAGGTATCGAAGGGACACGGCTCTGGACTATTCCATGGGCAAGACCGATGCGGATCTCCTCGAGCCGCGCGCGGACCTCGGGGCTGACCGCCGTTTCCAGCGCGTGATACGGCGCCAGGGAGAACGCTCCGTCAAACTCCCCGCCCGCGAGTTCTCCATGCGCGGCAAAACGGATCAAAGCATACAGTCCGCCGGTCACGTCTTTCATTGCACTGCTGAGCACCTGTTCTTCCGCGCCGTCGAGTTGATAATACATATCCGCGTCCGCGCCGATGACGTAAACGCCGCGTTCCGCGGCCGCCTGCAGAGCGCCTCGCCCTGTCTCTCCCCCGGCCGCGAACAGCACGTCCACACCGTCCTCTACAAGCGAACGCGCGGTTTCCGCGCCCCAGTCCGGATCGTTGAACAGTCCGCTGGGGCTGTTGTCGTTGTGATAGACCACGAATATTCTCAGGTCTGGATTGATGTAGTAAGCCCCCTCGCGGAACCCTTCGCAGTATTCCCACATCTCGGCCACGGCCTGCGAATCGCAGACGGCGGCCACGCGTCCCGTCGCGGTGACCGAGGCGGCCAGCGCCCCGGCCAGGAATCCGCCCTGGTCTTCAGGAAAGACCAGCCCGGTCAGGTTGTCGCGCTTGTTGTCCTGCGGCTGGTCCACGCCGATGAAATGAACGGACATGAATTCCGCCGCGGCCTCCTTTGTCGCTTTGCGCATCGAATAGCCGACGGTGATGATGAGGTCGTATCCCGCCTCTGCCAGTGTCGTGACGTTCTTGCTGCGATCGCGGACGTCAATGGTTTCGATGAAGGCAATCTGGTCCACCAGCCCATCGGCTTTGGCCTGTTCCACCGCCATCCACGCGGATTGGTTGAAGCCGGGCTCATTCACGCTGCCGAAATCCGTGACCAGGCCGACGCAAAAAAACTCCGGCCGCGCGCAATTCTGCGAAGGCAGGCTGCACGCGGCCAGAAAGGTGACAACGAGGAGGGCGGAAAACACTCGCAGGAGGCTCATGTGACGGCCTGCGCCTCCCCGCGTTTGACTCCGAGCATGAGGACCATCGCCACAACCATGAAGAACGGCGCGAGAAGCATGATGACGTTGTAATCGCCGCCGGTCAGTTGGATGGCCCAGCCGTTGACGTTCGGCCCGACGATGGCCGAGAGGGTGGAGAAAAGGTAATAGAGGCCGGTAAAGGTGCCGACGCGCGCCGCGCTGGTCAGGTCCACGATCATGGGCAGGGAGTTGATGTTGATAAACGACCAGCCGATGCCGCCGAGGATGAGCAGGGTGCCCGCTAGGGTCAACATGCGCGCGCCGCCCTCCTCCAGCGGGATGCCGACCACGGGCAGGGGCGCGATGCCGGTCAGCAGGGCGGAAGCGGGCGTAACGTAAAAGAGAAAGAGAATCACCGTGACGGTAATCAAACCGATGGCAATGGTGATGCGCCGTCCGATGCGCGCCGCGATCATTCCCGATGGGATGGCGAACAGTACAAAGAAAAGCGGAAATACGGAGAGCAAAGTCGCGCCGTCACCTTCGGGGATGCCGAGGTGGTTCCTGGCGTAGAGCGTAAAGAAGGTCTCCACTGCCGAGAAGCCGATGAACCAGAAGAAGATGGCCGAGAGGATGCGCAGTCCGCTTTTGTCGGGATCGTTGATCACTTCCATCAGGCTCTTCCACATGCCGGGTTGCCCTTCGGTGGCCTCGTATTCCTTCGGCTCCTCGATGAAGAGGAATACGATCAACGCCGCGAGAATGACCAGTCCCGAACCAAGCCAGAACGGGAAATTGGGGCTCATCTTGTACAACATGCCGCCGGTCTGCAGGGCGACGATGGTCCCCACGCCGCCCATGAAGTTGATCACGCCGTTGGCTTGTGAGCGGAACGGCGACGGTGTGATGTCGGGCATGAGTGCGACCACCGGCGTGCGCCACAAAGCCGCGCTCAGCAGGGTGGTGCTGGTGCAGACTACAAATAGAGGCAAAACCGCGGCTACGGGGATGAATCCAAATGCGATCGCGGTGATCGGGGCGCCAAAGAGAATGAACGGGATGCGTCTTCCCCATTGGGTGCGGATTCTGTCCGACCACGCGCCGACGGGCGGTTGGATGAACAGCGCAGCGATGTTGTCGAGCGTCATAAAGAAGCCGATCCACGCGGGCGAGATGTGGAACTTATCCGCCAGGAAGATGGGGACGAAGGCGTTATACACGCCCCAGATCACGCTCACGCCGAAGAAGCCGAAGCCGAGCAGGAAGATCTTGCCGTAGTTGAGTCGTGCGGTCATGGTGCCCTCCGGGAGAATGTTTCGCGTTGTGTATTGTGCAGCGCGTAATTTGATCGGCGGATTACCCAATATGCGCTACCGTATTCACTTTTTCTGCTTCGCCAAAAACTCGCGGTCCTTTTCGCTCAACTCGATTTTTTCCAATAAATCGGGACGGCGCTCCAGCGTCCGCAACAGCGATTGCTCGCGCCGCCATCGTTCGATCTTGCCGTGATCGCCGGAGAGCAGGATCTCGGGCACGCCCCAGCCGCGGAATTCGGGCGGGCGCGTGTAGTGCGGGTATTCGAGCAGGCCGCTGGCGTGCGAGTCGTCCTCCGCGCCGGTCGGGTCGCCGAGGGCGCCGGGGATGAGCCGCGCCAGCGCGTCGATAACAATCAGCGCCGGCAGTTCGCCGCCGGTCAGCACGTAATCGCCGATGGAGATTTCGTCTGTGACGAGGTACCGGCGGATGCGCTCGTCCACGCCTTCGTAACGCCCGCAGACGAGGGCGATGCGTTCGTGCGCGGACAACTCGCGGGCCACCGTTTGTGAGAAGACGCGTCCCTGCGGGGTCAGCAGAATGACCGGCACGCCGCTTGCGGGTCCAAGAACGGATTCGACTGCGTCGAAGACCGGCTCGGGCTTCATCACCATCCCGCCTCCGCCGCCGTAGGGAACGTCGTCGGTGGTGTGATGTTTGTCGCGTGCCCAGTCGCGGATGTTGTGGACGCGTACCTCGATCAACCCGCGCTGGCGGGCGCGTTGAAGAATGCTGGATTCAAGATAGGGGGGGAAGACTTCGGGCAGGAGGGTGAAGACCTCGAACTGCATGATTTGATTCTAGCATATAAGAGGCAAATGAGAGCGAATGCGGCTGGCTTGCGCGGCTTCTTTCGGAATGGTAAGATGATTATATGTATTTGCCCCGCCGCTCCAAATGGAGCATGACCCGCAAGAAAATGCGGATCAACTGGTTTCGCGTCACGGTTCTGCTGATCCTGATCGCCTTCGGCGTGTATTTCAACCGCATCATTTTGCCGACCGTGCCTCAGCCGTTCGTGCCGACTCCGACCGCCACGCGCGATCCTGAATCCTATGTGACGGAGGCCGAGGCGTTGTTTGCGCAGGGCAAATTGTTCCAGGCGGTTGACAGGTACAAGGAGGCCATCCGCGCCCGGCCCGGCGACCCATCGCTGTATGTGGCATTGGCGCGGGTACAGGTCTTCGCCGGGCAGTATGAGGATGCCCAGACCAGCGCCGAGGATGCTCTTCTGCTCAACCCCAACAATTCCATGGCGCACGCCGTGCTTGCCTGGGCGTTCGACTTTCAGGGCAATTACCTGGAGGCCGAGGCGGCCATCAAGCGCGCCCTCGAACTGGATCCGAACAACGGACTGGCGCATGCGTACTATGTGGAAATCCTGGTGGATTCGTACCTTGCCGGCAGCGGCGCTTTCGACGGAATTGAGAAGGCCGCGGAGGAGTCGCGTGTGGCGCTGGCACTCATCCCTGATACCATCGAGGCGCACCGCGCCCGCGGCTACATCCTGGAGGCCACGGCCAATTACGAAGAAGCCATTCTCGAGTATCAGGCCGCGATTGCCATCAACGAAAATATTCCCGACCTGCACCTGGCGCTTGGACGAAACTATCGCTTCACGCAGGTCTATGACAAGGCCGTGGAGGAGTTCACGCGCGCCAATGCCCTGAATCCGGGCGATCCCACGCCCGACTTGCTGATCTCGCGCACCTACGCGACGATCGGCGAATATGCCAAGGCCGTCCAGTACGCCGAAACGGCTGTCAACGATTCGCCCACGGACGCCAGTCTGCGCGGCAACTTCGGCGTGATGCTCTACCGCAACATCGAATGGCCGGAGGCTGCCGTGCAGTTGGGCCTTGCCATCAACGGCGGTATGACCGAGGACGGCCAGAAAATCGTGGGCATCTCGCTCCGCAACGACACCCGCATCGCCGAATATTATTTCACCTATGGCCTGGCGCTTGCGCGGCTCGACCGCTGCGGCGAAGCGCTCCAGATCGCGCAGCAAATCCAGGCCGGTGTCCCTGCGGACGAGATTGCCGTGGCCAATGCCGGCGAGATCAACAACATTTGCCAGCAAAAATTGTCGGTCACGCCGACGGCTTCATCGGTGGCCGCGCCCCCGACCGAAACAGCCACTCCAACGGTCACCCCATGAACGTCTCCGCGCGGCGCGAACTGTTTCGCAAACGCCCCTCCTCAAATATCTACAGGCTGTTCGCCCTGGTCGTCATGATCCTGGGCGGCGTGTGGCTGATTCGCCAAGTGGATCGCGGCGAGATCCAGCCGCTGTTTTTGCCCACGCCCACGCCGACGCGCTTTGCCGAATCCTATTCGCTGGAGGGCGATGCTCACTTCACCGCCGGCAAACTGGACTCGGCTATTACCGCCTATCAGGAGGCGGCGCGCGTCGACCCGGACAACGCGCAGGTCTGGGCGCAGTTGGCGCGCATTCAGGCCTATTCGTCTGCGCTGTTGACAACCGACTCGGAGCGTCTGGCGCGGCTCGAGGCGGCACTGGCCTCCGCCGACCAGGCGGCGGCGGTCGCGCCGGACGATTCAACGGTCCACGCCATCCGCGCCTTCGTCCTCGACTGGAATGCCAATCCGTCCCTCGTGGGAGACAGGCAGGCCCAGGCTTATCTGACCGAGGCCGAGCAGGAGGCCGTCCGCGCCCTGCAACTGGACAACCAGAATACGCTGGCGCTGATCTTCTATGCCGAAATCCTCGTGGATCAGCAGAAGTGGCCGCAGGCCGAGCAGAACATCATTCAAGCGGCCGAGCGCGGCCAAACGCTGATGGATCTGCACCGCGTTTATGCTTATGTGCACGAATCCTTTGGGCGATATAGCCAGGCCATTGAAGAATATGATAAAGCCATCGCCCTCGCGCCCAATTTAACCTTCCTTCATCTGCGGGCCGGGGCAAATTACCGTCGTCTCGCCTTCGACAGTCCCAATGAAGATAATGCCCGCGCTTTGTACGAAAAGTCTCTCGAATATTTTGCACGCGCCGCCGCGATCAACGAGCAGTTAGGTGTAAAAGACCCGATTCCTTATCTCTCGATTTCAAAGACCTATTCACAGATGGGCGAATTTTTCATCGCGGCGCGCAACGTGTTGAAGGCACTCGAATACGATCAGGCCAATGCCGATACTTATGGACAATTGGGAATCGTATATTTCAAATCGCGCAATTACGAGGGCTCGATCCCCGCATTGAAATGCGCCGTGCGCGGTTGTACACCCGAGGAATCCTGTGAAGCGCGCGGCGGATGCGGCGAGACCGAGCAGGGTGTGCAAGTAACCGGCCTGGCACTTTCGCCGAACACGGTCGTTTACTATTATACATATGGCTCGGTGCTGGCCGCCCTCAGCCGGCCTCAGCGGAATTATTGTGCTGAGGCAATGGACGTGATGGCCGAGGTGAGAGCCGCTTACGGGTCCGACCCGGATATCGCCGGCATTGTCTCAGCCGCGGAGGCGATCTGCGCGGACCTCGGGGTTGGTCAACTTCCTACCGCCGCGACCGTCCTCCCGTCCACGCTTGAGCCCGGCACGCCGGACCTCACGCCGACATTGGCTCCGTGACAATTGGCCGGAGGGGAATATCAGAAGTTCGTTAATTTTTACACTTCTCCCTTGACTCTCCTGTTGAAGACAAGTATCATACGGCTAAATTTAGCACTCTTATGTGTGGAGTGCTAAACCGCGTTATAAATCCATCAGGAGGAACGTTATGAAACTATCTCTGAAACCCCTCGGTGATCGGCTCGTGGTCGAACCCATTGAACAGGAAGAGGTGACCGCGGGCGGTATCGTCCTGCCCGAGACAGCCAAGGAAAAGCCTCAGCAGGGCAAGGTTCTGGCGGCCGGCCCCGGTGCCCGTGACGAGGACGGCAAGCGCATCCCCATGGATGTCAAGGTCGGTGACAAGGTGCTGTATGCCAAGTATGCCGGTACCGAGTTCAAGCTGGATGGCAAGAAACTGCTCATCCTGCGCGAAAGCGACCTGCTGGCGATCATCGAGTAACACCCCTAAGCTAACAACTGGAGGAATTCCCTATGGCTGCTAAACAACTCGTATTTTCTGAAGACGCGCGCCGCCGTCTCAAAGAAGGCATGGACATTGTTGCCAATGCCGTCTCGTCCACCTTGGGCCCCAAAGGCCGCAACGTGGCTGTGGACCGCAAGTTCGGTTCCCCGACGATCACCCATGACGGCGTTTCCGTCGCCAAAGAGATTGAACTCGAAGATCCGTTTGCCAACATGGGCGCGCAATTGCTCAAGGAGGCCGCCCAGAAGACCAACGACATCGCCGGCGATGGCACCACCACCTCGACCGTCCTGGCGCATGCCATTGTCAATGAGGGCCTGAAGGCGCTCGCCGCGGGTTACAACCCGATGCTCCTCAAGCGCGGCATCGAACAGGCCACCGAGGAGGTCGTCAAAGCCCTCAAGAAGATGTCCATCAAGATCGATACCCGCGAAGAGATTGCCTCCGTCGCCACCAACTCCGCGGCGGATGAGGAGATCGGCAAACTGATCGCAGATGTGATGGACAAGGTTGGCAAAGACGGCGTCATCACCGTCGAGGAGTCCAAGTCCCTGCAATTCGAACAGGAATTCGTCGAAGGCATGCAGTTCGACCGCGGCTATATCTCGGCCTATTTCATCACCGATACCGAGCACATGGAAGCCGTGATCACCGAGCCGTATATCCTGATCAACGAGAAGAAGATCTCCGCCGCGCAGGATATCGTCCCCATCCTCGAGAAACTCGTCCAGATTGGCAAGCGCGAATTGGTCATCATCGCCGAGGATATTGACGGCGAAGCGCTCGCGACCCTGGTGCTGAACAAACTGCGCGGCATGTTGAACGTGCTGGCCGTCAAGGCCCCGGGCTTTGGCGACCGCCGCAAGGCGATGTTGCAGGATATTGCCATCCTGACCGGCGGTACGGTTATCTCCGAGGAGACCGGCCGCAAACTCGAAACCGCCACCCTGCAGGACCTCGGAAAGGCCGAGAAGGTCGTTGCCGACAAGGAGAACACCACCATCATCGGCGGCAAGGGCAAGAAAAGCGCCATCGAAGGGCGCATCAACGAGATCCGCGCCGAGATTGAGAAATCCACCAGCGACTACGACAAGGAAAAACTCCAGGAACGCCTCGCCAAACTCTCCGGCGGCGTCGCCATCGTGCGCGTCGGTGCGGCCACCGAGACCGAGATGAAAGAGAAGAAGCATCGCGTCGAAGATGCTCTCTCCGCGGCCCGCGCGGCGGTGGAGGAAGGCATCGTGCCCGGCGGCGAGATCTCGCTCATCAACGCGGCCGATGCCCTCGAAAAGGTCAAGGGTGAGACCGAGGAGGAGCAGGTCGGCATCAACATGGTCAAGAAGGCGCTTGAGGCCCCCATCCGCAAGCTCTCCGCCAATGCCGGCCAGGACGGCTCGGTCATCATTGACGGCGTGCGCCGCAAAGCCAGGGACCTCAAAAACAAGAACATCGGCTACAACGTGCTGACCGGCGAATTCACGGATATGATCAAGGATGGTGTCATTGATCCTCTCAAAGTGGTGCGCGGCGCACTCGAAAACGCCGCCTCCATCGCCTCGATGATCCTGACCACAGAGGTCTTGATCACCGACATGCCCGAGAAAGAAAAACCCGCCGCTCCGCCGATGCCGGAGTACTAAACCATCCGCATGTGACAGAAACCCGTTTTCTCGCAGAAAACGGGTTTCTCATTTTTTCGGTATAATCCTGACGATGTTTTCCCGCCTGACCGGAAAATTCAGAACGACGATTCTTCTGCTGACCTTCGGCCTGTCTGCCTGCGCGTCGTTCGGGACCCCGGCCACGCCCACGCCCACCGTGACCCCTGCGCCGCCCACCGCCACCCCCGTCCCCGCCGCGGCAACCGTCAACGGCGAGATCATGCCCATGGCAGAATTCGAGGCAGAACTGGCGCGTTATCAATCCGCGATGGCTGCGCTCGGCAAGACGGTGTCTGAGGAAGAGGCCTCGAAGATCGTCCTCGACGATTTGATAGACCAGGTCCTGCTGGCGCAGGGCGCGAGGGCCGCGGGCTTTGATTTAACGGAGGCAGACTTACAGTCCCGCATCGACGCGCTGGCTGATTCCGTTGGCGGCGCGGACCAGTTGTCCGCGTGGCAGTCCGCGCACGGTTATGACGAGTCATCCTTTCGCAGTGCATTGAGGCGCGCCGTGGAGGCGGCCTGGATGCGTGACAAAATCATTGCGGATGTCCCCGGTACTGCGGAGCAGGTACACGTCCAGCAAATTCTCGCCTATAATGAAGATGCCGCCCGCCGGGCCCTGGAACAATTGCAGGCCGGCAAGGCTTTCGATGAAGTGGCCGTAATCTACGATCCTCTCACGCGCGGCGACCTGGGCTGGTTCCCCCGCGGTTACCTGCTGGAGCCGAAGATCGAGGAAGCCGCGTTCAACCTGCAGGTTGGACAGTACAGCGAGGTCATTGCCACGGAGGTCGGCTTTCACATCATCATGGTGTTGGAACGCGGCGACCATCCACTTTCGCCGGATGCCCTGCTGACCGTGCAGGAACAGGCTGTGCGCGAGTGGCTGGCCGGGCAACGCGCCCAGGCGCAGATTGTCTTTGCACGGTGACGCCGCAGGAGTGACTTTGATGAGTAACTACGACGATATTGATTTCGACAAGCCTTCCACATCGTCCAGTTCGCCATTGCAAATCTGGGATCTGCTGTCCCTCGGTGTGCTGTTCATGACACTTTGCATTGGAATTTATTTTGTGCTGGTGTTCATGTTTCCCAACAGCAGCATCAACCCGCTTTCGCCCAGCCGTTTCGATATCCTGCTGCCTCCCACGGCTACGATCACGCCGCTCGGCCTGCCTCCCACCTGGACGCCGACCAGTACACCCGAACTGCCCGCAACCGAGACGCCTCCGCCCACATTCACTCCCATCTTTACCCCCACGTTCTTCTCGCTCGTTCCTCCCACCGAAACGCCCAGACCGACCGCCACACCCAAGGCGCCTTTCAATGTGACCATCACGCCGATTGACAGTACCATCATCCACCCGGAACTGGGTTGCAACTGGCTGGGCGTGCGCGGCGAAGTGGTGGACCGCAACAACAGCCCGATGCTATTCATGCAGGTCCAGGTGGGCGGGACGCTGAACGGTCAGTTCATTGACCCGAACCTGCACACCACCGTGACCGGCATCGAGTATGGCAAGGCCACGTTCGAACTGCCTCTCGGGACGGTGCCGATCGCCTCGAATAACACCCTGTGGATTCATGTCCTGGATCAGGCGGGCGTACCGATCTCGCAAAAAGTCTATTTCAGCACCTACAACGATTGCACCAAGAACATGATCCTGATCCGTTTCAAGGATAACCGTTCGCAATAAAGCATCGGGCGAGGTCAGCGACCTCGCCCGATATTTTTAATCGCTGGATAGTCTTACACGGCCACATTCCACTTTGCGTATTTTGGATTCCTGCCTCGCAGGATGTCATCCAGCATCGTCCGCAGTTTTGTGGTGACCGGGCCCATCTGTCCGGCGCCGATGGGGCGGTGATCCACTTTCGTCACCGCGGTTATCTGCGCGGCGGTGCCGGTCAGGAACAACTCCTCGGCGATGAAGACCTCGGTGCGGTCAATCGAGCGTTCCACTACTTCGATTCCCAATTCATTTCTTGCCAGTTCGATGATCGAACGGCGCGTGATGCCCTCAAGGATATTGTCCGTGACGGGCGGCGTGACCAGCACGTCGTTGCGCATCATGAAGACGTTCATGGCCGAGCCTTCCGAGACATGACCGTTCTGGTCCAAAACCAGCGCCTCGTCGAAGCCCGCCAGCACCGCGTCCGATTTGATCAGCGCCGAGTTGGCGTACGCGCCGGCCACCTTGCCGCGCGCCGGGATGACGTTATCGTCAATGCGCCGCCACGAGGAAAAGGTCACATGGGCGTTGGTGTCGTTCTTGACGTATTTGTCGAACGGTAATACCAGAATGCTGAACTCGTCGCGCAGGTCGTGCAGGCGCACGCCGATCCCGAGGTCCGCTTTGTAGATCGTGGGCCGCAGGTACACATCCTGCTGCCAGTTGTCGGTGCGCAGAAGATCGAGTGTCAACTGAATCAACCCCTCCTCGTCGTAGTCAATGCTCATGCGAAACATGCGCGCCGAATGCAGCAGGCGGCGGTAATGATCCCAGGGACGAAAAACGAAGAGCCGTTTCTGCTCTTCGTTCCAGTAGCCGCGCATGCCGCCGAACACCGCTGTACCATAAAGGAAGGCATGCGTTGCAATGCTGACCTTCGCCTCTGAGAAGGGGACGATCTTCCCTTCGAAGAATACGTGACTCTCTCCTGCCACAGGCACACCTCCAGGGTGGGATAAGGGTTCACTTGCGGGGAAATTATAACCGATTTAGTCCGCTTCACTCTCGACCTTGAATCTGACTGCCGTTATCGCGGACATGGACTTGGATGTTTACGACCAGAAGGCGCTGTCCGATTCCTGCCGCGTTGGCAAACGATACAGCGAGAAGCAGGTCAATGAAATCCTGGGCGGCTACCACGAAGACACAGCGACGCTTCGCCGCGAATTGATGGGCTATGGGTTGATGAAACGCGAAGGCGGCGGAGGAGAATATTGGAGAGTTGAAAGCTGAGATTAACGCGAATTCAATTGAATGACTTCGTCACCCGCGAACGCGCCTCCCAACGCCTCGGCCTCCAGTGACATCACCTTGCTGTTCGCGAAGAATCCGAAATCGAAAGTCGTCTCGTCGCCTGCCTTCTTTCCGGGCACAGGCATCAGCCGCGCGGTGAGGGGCTTATCGAGGCGCAGGGCCAGCGCGGACAGGTCGAGCAATAGCGGCGCGATCTGTTCGGCGGTGGTATCGCCGGGCAGGGGAATTGTGTCCAGACCCGTGCCGCAGACGGTTGAATAGAGCAGAAGGTCTTTGACCGTCAGCGTCCCTTCGGCGGCGCGCTTGGCAAGGACGGAATCTTCCAGCACAGGCGGCATGAATCCGCTGAAGCCGGTGTGAGGAAAATCGGCGCGGTCTACCGTCTCAGTCAACAATGAAGCCGCGGCCAGCGATCCGTGAAAACCGATCTTCGGAATCCCCATTCTCTCGACCGCGTTGCCCAGCGAATGGGCCTCGTCGGGAAAGGGCGCGAGGGAGAAGTCGATGCCGCCGAATTTCGGGAATTGGGTATCGGGAACTGGGAGTCGGGAGTTGGGAATTGGGAATCGGGAAAGGTCTCCTGCTACACGTGCAATGGCCTTGCCGTGTTTTTCGATTTCAGCAATCAGCGCTTGTCGTCCCTCCTCCAAAGATTTTGCATTTGAAAATGCTGCCACGGCGAGAACCGCGGCCTCGGTCGCAATCGCAAACGCGGGCTCATCTTTATCCCAATACGCGGCGGGGAAGAAGGGCGCGCCGGGCGGGACGTTGGCCAGCGCGGCGAAACGCAGGTTGGCAAAGCCGTTCGGGTCGAGCGGCGCGCACTTGACGATGATCCCGGCGCAGGCGCGCACCGCGGCCAAATGAATTTTGGAGTCCGACGGCTGGCCGTCGTTTTGGCTGGTCATCTTCCCGCCGAAGAAGATATTTTCAGAGGCGGCAATGGCCTCTGGAATGACCGCGTAACTTTCGGGGAAGCCGGTCAGCGCGGGGCCGAGGCAGGCATAGGCAATGCCGATTTGTGGAAGCAGGTTTGACAGGGCTTCCGCCAGTTTCGGCGTTTCCTTTGATTTCCCTTTCAATAGATGAGGAAATGGAATCGTCGCCAGCCGCGCCGTCTGGACTTCGTAGCCCGCGGCCTCGTACGCGGACCTGGCTTTGGTCAAAAACTCGCCCGCCGCGCGCAGGACTTTTTCATCCAGCGGCCAGCCGGGATTGCAGAAGTAGGTGATGGAGCGGATTTTCATCGGTTTCTCTTTTGGTGGTCGAGTAGGCGGCGGGTCTCGATGCGTCCCTGCGGGACTACTCGACCAGCGCCGCCGTATCGAGACCACTCCTGTTATTTTCTTTGCCTCACGACCTCAAACATCAGCACCGACCCTGCCACCGCCGCGTTCAGCGACTCGGCCTTTCCCTTCATCGGGATGCTAATTTGCTGATTTGCCAACTTGCGCGCCTGCTTGCTCGCACCCTCGGCCTCGCCTCCCACGATCAACGCCAATGGCTGGCGCAGGTCGGTCTCCCAGCAGGAGTGTCCATTCATATCAGCCAGAAAAACCTGTAAACCTGCGGACTTTCCAACTCGACCGATTTCCTCCCACATCATCGCCTGGATCGGCAGCCTGAAATGCGCGCCCATCCCCGCCCGCACGACCTTCGGCGCGAAGGCATCTGTCGTTTCGGGAGGCAGTAACACGGCCTGCACACCGGCCGCGTCCGCGCTGCGGAGCAATGTGCCTAGATTGCCCGGGTCACGGATTTGGTCGAGGATGAGAAGGAAATCAGGGGATAAGGGTAAAGGAAGAGGCGTTAGTTCGAGTGCCGCAAGAATGCCCTGCGAAGTTTCAGTGTCGGTGAGAGAGCGCATCAGGCTGGGAGAGACTTCGTCACATTCCACCCCTTGCAACTTTAAACTTTCAACATTCAACCTGCCGCGCTCGTTCAATGTCTCATCATACAAGACAAACCGAAATCTCCAATGACTGCCTGCCGCTTCTTCCACCAGCCGCACGCCTTCCGCGACGAACGCGCCTGCCTCGCGCCGTTCCTTCGGACGGCCGGTCAGTGCGCGCACCATTTTGATTTTGGAGTTTTGAGCAGATGTGATCATGGTTAATGGAGTATGGAGTCATGGGCGAATCCATCAGCCATTTTCCATCCTCCAGATTTCAAGGAACGCCTTCACAGTGGCATCATCGAACAACACCAGCCGAACGATTTTCAAATGGGAAGTTTCCTTTTCAAAATAGTCTTTGATGGATTTCAGAACAATTCCCGCGGCGCGTTCCTTGGGGAAACCGTAGATGCCCGTGGAAATGGCCGGGAACGCGATGGACGCGAGTCCCAGTTCGTCGGCCACGCGCAGGGAGCCGCGGATCGCGTCCGCTAATTTGGCGTCCTCATTGCCGCCTGCCCCCGCACTTTGGGGGTCGCCCCACACCGGGCCTACAGCGTGAATCACGTATTTCGCAGGCAGGCGCCCGCCCGAAGTCCACGCGGGACGCGAGTGGGTGACGAGGCCGTGTTTGCGAATCCACTCGTCCGATTCGCGCTGGATCGAGTCGCCGCCGCGCTTCGCGATCGCCCACGCCACGCCGCCTGCGTGCTGGAGGTGTTCGTTGGCCGCGTTGACAATGGCGTCCACTTCTTCGAGCGTGAGGTCGCCCTGCGCGATTTGCAGAGATGAACCGTTTGGCAGAATCTTTTCGACGAGCAGATGGCTCATGCCGCTATTCTACAACAAAACGCCCGGCGGGCTCAAACCCACCGGGCGCTCATTGCTCATTTGCTTGCTTACTTACTTGCCTGTGCTACCACGGCCGCGAAGGCTTGCGGGTCGCGCACGGCGATGTCGGCCAGCACCTTGCGGTTGAGGCCGATGTCCGCCTTCTTGAGCGCGGCCACCAGCCGGCTGTAGGTGGTGCCGTTCAGGCGGGCCGCGGCGTTGATGCGGGCGATCCACAGACGCCGCAGGTCGCGCTTGCGGACGCGGCGGTCGCGGTAGGCGTACCACATGCTTTTCAGCATGGCTTCATTCGCGCGGCGGAACAGCAGATGTTTCGAGCCGCGCTGTCCCTTGGTGAACTTCAGGACTTTCTTGTGACGGCGGTACCCGTATGGGCCGCTTTTTACACGTGCCATTTCTTGGACCTCCTGCGAACTCCAGGGCGTCGGCGTCCTTCGTCTTGACTCAGGATCACCAGTTGCGTACACCCAGCAGCCGCAAATTAAGATTGGATATTGATGCGGGTGATGGTTTGTTCACCACAGAGATTGTTTTTCTCTGTGCGCTCTGTGGGGAGAGCGGATCACTCTTCCATGTTGGGGGCGAGGCGATGGATGCGCTTGACGTACCCGCGCCCTTTGACGGGGATCATCTCGCTCAACACAGCCTTGGTGCGGTCGGACGTGCGGCGGCGCAGGTGGCTCTTTCCGCCTTTCGTCCGCACCAGTTTGCCGGACCCGGTCAGCCGGAACCGTTTGGAGGTGGCCTTGTGGGTCTTCAGTTTGAACTTGCCAGATTTCTGCTTGCGAGGCACAGCGAACTCCTTTCAGACAAAATAAACCGCCTGTGCTTGGCGATTTTCCAAGTGCGGGCCGGTTCGAATCTCCCGCGGGGTCTTACGAAATTGGAGATTCCTACTCTTTGACCTCGGCCGGGGCCGCGGCCTTTTCCTTTTTCTTTGCGGCAGGCTTGCCCGGAGCCAGTACCACCAGCATGGTGCGCCCTTCCATCTGCGGCGCCTGCTCGATCACACTGATGTCCGAGAGCGACTGGGCGATCTCCTTCAAATCTTCGAGGGCGATTTCGGGATAATCCATCTCGCGGCCGCGGAACTTGATCGTCACGCGCACCTTGTGTCCCTGGGTCAGCCAGCGGCGGGCATCGTCCACTTTGAAACCGCGGTGCGCCTCGTTGGTCTTTGGGCGCAGGCGGATTTCCTTGACCTCGATCTTGACCTGCGCCTTTTTGGCTTCGCGTTCCTTCTTCGCGCGCTCGTAGATGAACTTTCCGAAATCCATCACCCGGCAGACGGGCGGGGTCGCGCCCGGCGAGACCTCCACCAGGTCCAGGTCCGCATCGCGGGCGATCTGCAGAGCCTGCTTGATGGGGACGACGCCGATGTTCTCACCAGCCGGACCGATCAGGCGGACCTCGGGGACGCGGATGCCTTCGTTGACTCGAAATTCGTTGGCGCTGATATGCTTCTCCTCAAAACGACGACCAGCCATGGGCTGGTTTTTTAGCGGGCGAATGATACCACGAAGGCGGGAGAATCGTCAACGAAAATGGCGCCTCGCGCGGACTCCGGGCCCGCCGCGCGTTGTATAATCGCCTTACCCTGTTCGACGGAGTCTGCCATGTCCAACCCGACCCGAATCAACCGTATTGCCATCAGCACCGGGGGCGGCGACGCACCCGGCCTCAATGCCGTTATTCGCGCCGTTGTCCTATCGGCGATCCACCGCGGTTGGGAGGTGCTCGGCATCCGTGATGGGTTCAACGGCCTGTTGCTCCCCGAGTATTACGCGGGCGGCGGGCTCATCCCGCTCACGCGTGACAAGGTGCGCGGGATCACACCGCTGGGTGGGACGATCATCGGCACGACCAATCGCAATAACCCCATGCGCTTTCCCGTCACAGGGCCGGACGGTAAAGTGCAGGAAGTGGATCGAACGGATGAACTGGCCGAGGCCATCCGCATCCAGGGCATCGACGCGGTCATCTCGGTGGGCGGCGATGGTTCGCTCGAAATCGCCAATGCCCTGCAGAAAAAAGGCATCCCGATGGTCGTCGTCCCAAAGACGATTGACAACGACCTCGACAAGACCGAGGTTACATTTGGATTCGAAACCGCAGTTGATTTTGCCACGCAGGCACTCGACCGTCTGCATTCCACAGCCGCCTCGCACGGGCGTGTGATGGTCGTGGAGGTGATGGGCCGCTATGCCGGTTGGATCGCCCTGCATGCGGGCATCTCCGGTACGGCCAACGTGATTCTCATTCCCGAAATCCCTTACGACATTCAAAAGGTGTGTCAGAAAGTGAAGCAGCGCATGGCCCAGGGCGTGCGCGAGACGATTGTCGTGGTGGCGGAGGGCGCCAAGCCGATTGGCGGAGGTTCGACGGTCATTTCGAAAGAGACCGCGGGCCGCGCGGAACGACTGGGCGGGGTGGGGGAGAAGGTCGCGGCGGAGATCGAGTCGCTGACCGGCAAGGAGACGCGTGTGGTGGTGCTCGGTCATCTGCTGCGCGGTGGTAGTCCGGTCGCGTCTGACCGGTTAATCGCGCTGCGATTCGGCGCGGCCGCCGTCCGCGCGCTGGATGGGGGGCAGAACGGCGTCATGGTCGTGCTGGACCCGCCCGAGGTCCGCTATGTGCCGTTCGAGGAAGTCGTCGGGCGCATGAAACAGGTCCCGCTCGATTCCGATATCATCCAGACCGCCCGCGATCTGGGCATCAGTTTCGGGGATTAAGAAAAAGAGACCAGGTTTCTGCCAGAAACCTGGTCTCTGAATTGGGGCGTTACAACTCCGCCGCGCGTCTACCGATTCTATCCTTCACTCGCGTCATGAACTCACCCAGCGGAATGTTGTTCTGCTGACTGCCGTCGCGCGCCCGCAGGGAGACCTGTCCCGCGGCGGCCTCGTTCGCGCCGATGACCAGCATGTATGGCACTTTGAACAACTGCGCGTTGCGGATCTTGGCGTTCATGCGCTCGGAACTCAGGTCCGCGCTGGCGCGGACGCCCTCGGCGCGCAGTTGCGATTCGATCTGCACCGCATACTCGTTCTGCGCGTCCGTGATGGGGATGACGCGCACCTGCTCCGGCGCAAGCCAGACCGGGAACGCGCCTGCGTAGTGCTCGATCAGGAATCCCACCATGCGCTCATGCGTGGAGAGCGGCGCGCGGTGGATGACCAGCGGCATCTCCTCCTGCCCGTCCTTGTTGATGAATTTCAAGTCGAAGCGGGCGGGTTGGGCGAAATCCACCTGGTTCGTGGCGAGCGAGAACTCGCGCCCGATCACGCTCCAGATTTGCACGTCAATCTTGGGCCCGTAGAACGCGGCCTCGTCCTGCGCCTCGACGAACGGGACGTTGTGACTCGTCATGGCGTGGCGCACCATGTCTTCCGTCTTGAGCCACAGGCGTTCGTTGTCCACGTACTTCTTGCCCAGCCCCCCTTTGGAATGAAGCGACAGGCGCATGACGTACTTCTCGATGCCGAAGAGTTTGAAGTATTCGTGATACAGCCCGATCACGCCCATGAACTCGTCCTCGAACTGGTCTTCCGCCACGTAGAGGTGGGCGTCGTTCATCTGCATCGAGCGGACGCGCATCAGGCCGAAGAGTTCGCCCGATTTTTCATAACGGTAGCACGTCCCGTATTCCGCGAGACGAAGGGGGAGTTCGCGGTACGAACGCGGCCGCGCCGCGAAGATCTTGTGGTGCATCGGGCAGTTCATCGGCTTGACGTAGTACTTCACGCCCTCCAGTTCCATGGGCGGGTACATGCTCTCGGCGTAGTAGGGCAGGTGGCCCGATTTGATGAACAGGTCTTCCTTCGTCAGGTTGGGCGTGCGGACGCGCACATAGCCCGCCTTCTCTTCCATCTCCTTGGCAAGCTTCTCCAGTTCCTCGATCAGGATGCCGCCATTCGGAAGCCAGAGCGGCAGGCCGGGGCCGACCTCGTCGTCGAAGATGAAAATCTCCAGTTCCTTGCCCAGTTTGCGATGGTCGCGCTTCTTCGCTTCTTCGAGCATCTTGAGATAATGCTTCAGGTCCTCGGGCTTTTCCCAGGCCGTGCCGTAGATGCGCGTCAACATCTTGTTCTTCTCATCGCCGCGCCAGTACGCGCCCGCGATGGACATCAGTTTCACCGCGGCCGGGTTGATCTGCTTCGTGTTCTCCACGTGCGGGCCGCGGCACAGGTCCGTGAACGTGTCGTGCCGGTAGAGCGAGATCTCGGGCTTCACGTCCAACGGGTTTCCGTACTCGTCCAGCCCGCCTTTCTCGAGGCCCTCGATCAACTCCAGTTTGTAGGGCTGGTCTTTGAAGACCTGCCGCGCCTCGTCTGCCGAGATGACCTCCTTGCGGAAATCGTGATGCCCGGCGATGATCTGCCGCATACGCTTCTCGATCTTCTCCAGGTCCTCCTGCGTGATGGGCTCCGGCAGTTCGAAATCATAGTAAAAGCCGTTCTCGACCGGCGGCCCGATGGTGTACTTCGCGCCCGGATAGAATTCCAGCACGGCCTGCGCCATGATGTGCGCCGCCGAGTGACGGATGCGATAGAGTTGGGACTCTTCGTATTTCTGATTTGGTTGTGACATTCTCGCTTCCTTTCCTGACTTGGGTTGGGTTCCGCCTCGAAGGGACCTCTGCGACCCGGATGAGGCGGTTACCAGCCTCCGGGCCGCCGGGTAGTGACGGTTTCTTGCATAGCGGCCTCCGGCCCCCACCCTGCCTCCCCCAAATCCAAAGGATTTGGGAGAAGTGCCGCTTTGGCGGCGGAGGGGGCAAAATAAAAAACTCTCGCCCGAACACGGGGCGAGAGCGCTGACGCGTCACGCGGTTCCACCCGAATTGCCCTTCGTTTTCGCTCAGGGCGTCTCGTTGGGCCGATAACGAGGCAAACCGTTTTCCATA
>DAOTXP010000076.1:0-6552 GCA_034435275.1 Anaerolineales bacterium
CAGTTGCGCCCGCTACCTTGCCATAGAAAGCCAGGGCAGTTACGCCAAAGGAGCAGGAGACATACCATGTCCTTCAAAGAATCCGTGCGGAATTTTTTCTTTCCCCCGGCAGGCTCACCGCGCTGGAGAATCATCCTTCCTTTCGCGGCTCTGGCGGTTATCGTCCTGATCGTCCTGGCAGGCACCACTTACGGTTGGGATTACACAAACTCCCCGCAATTCTGCGGCACGACCTGCCACACTATGCCGCCGCAGAATGCCGTGTACCTTGATTCCCCACACGCCAACGTCTACTGCACCGAATGTCACATCGGCCGCGCCTTCGTCGGGGAACAGTTCGCGCGAAAGTCCGAAGACCTGCGCGAGATCTATGCGATGGTCTTTCATACCTACGAGTTCCCCATCCGCGCCACTCGCTCCCGCCCGGCGCTGGAGACCTGCGAGAAGTGCCATCTACCCGAAACGTTCTCGGACGACAGCCTGCGCGTGATCACGCATTTCAGCGACGACATTGACAACCCTCCGACCAACATTTATCTCGTCATGAAGACCGGCGGAGGCAGTCGGCGGGAAGGCCTGGGGCGCGGCATCCACTGGCACATCGAAAATCCCGTCTACTACTATGCCGTAGATGACATTAATCAGGTTATCCCCTATGTCCGTGTTGTCAACGAAGACGGGTCCTCGGTTGAATATGTGGACGTCGAATCGAACTTCGACGCAGCCAGCCTGGACGAAAGCCAGCTCAAGCCAATGGACTGCATCACCTGCCATAACCGCGTCACCCACGACTTCGCCCCGCCCGCCGTTTCCGTGGACGACGCGATGGCGCGCGGCCTGATCAGCCCGGATATCCCCGGCATCCATGTGCGCGCCGTCGAGGTGCTCTCCGCCCCGTACGCGAGCCGCGACGAGGCCATGCGCGCCATTGACGATTTGGAGACCTATTACACATCCACAGATTACTACCCCGGCCGCGGCGAAAAAATCAGCCTCGCCATCCAAACCCTGAAAGACATCTACGACCGCACTGTCTTCCACGACCAGAAAGTGGACTGGACCACCCACTCCAACAACCTCGGTCACATCGACGCCCCGGGGTGTTTTCGTTGTCATGACGGCAAACATCTAAGCGCAGACAACGAGGCCATTCGCCTCGAATGCAATCTGTGTCATTCCATCCCCGTCGTTGCGGACGAAGATAGTTTTGTGGCCCGCATTGAGATCAGCCGCGGGCCCGAGCCCGAATCTCACCTCAATCCAAGCTGGATCAGCCTGCATAACCAGGTTTTCGATTCAACCTGTTCCAACTGCCACGAGACCGGCGATCCGGGCGGGACCAGCGACACCTCCTTCTGCTCCAACAGCGCCTGCCATGGAAGCGTCTACACCTACGCGGGATTCGACGCGCCCAACCTGAGGGACATCCTGCAATCGCAGATCCCCGCGCCCGCGCCGACCGAGGTCCTGCCTGCTGTCCCCGAGAACCTCACCTTCGACAATTTCATCGGCGCGTTGTTCGCTTCCAGGTGTACCGTCTGTCACGGCGAAAATCCCTCTGCAGGACTCAGCTTCCTCACCTACACGGACGCTTTGAAAGGGAGCGCGAACGGCCCCGTCATCGTGCCCGGCGATAGCGCCAATAGTCTCACCATCCAGGTGCAAAGCGGCGATCATTTCGCCAATTTCTCCGCGGAAGAACTGGAACTGCTCAAGCGGTGGATCGACGCGGGCGCGCCCGAAAACTAGAGCGGTCCCGGATGAATCAAAGAGGCGGGTGCAGTGCATCCGCCTCTTCCTTTGTCCAAAGGCTGGAGACTTTGGACTCCCTTTCAAGCCTTGATAATCCCCTTTCGGATCGCGTAACGCACCAGTTCCACCCGCGAGTGCAAATTCAATTTCCGCATGATGTTCTCGCGGTGACGTTCCACGGTCTTCGGGCTGATCACCAGCGCCGCGGCGATCTCGTCGTTGGTGGCGCCTTCGGCCAGAAGCGAAAGCACCTCCTGTTCGCGCTCCGTCAGCCCATCCAGCGTGGATTTGGCCTCCGCTTCGCGCTCCTGCATCAGGTAATCCTTCACCAGTAGTTTCGCCAGCGAAGGATACAGGTACACCTCGCCCGCCGCCGCGGCGCGGATGGCAGTCAGCAATTCTTCCGGCGCAGCGCGCTTGGGCACATAGCCCGACGCGCCCGCCTCCAGCATTTTGAAAAAATATTCCTCATCCTCATGAATGGTGAGCGCGACGATGGAAATATCTGGATAATTGGATTTGATCTGGCGTGCGGCTTCGATCCCGGACATATCCGGCAGGCCGATGTCCATGAGGATCACGTCGGGTCGCGCGGACCCGGCGCGGGTCACGGCCTCGGAACCGCTTCCCGCCTCCCCAACGATCTCCACGTCCGCTTCGCCGGCGAGCAGCATCTTCAAGCCGGAACGAACGACGGCGTGATCATCCACCAGCAAGAGGCGAATTGTCATCGGAATTTTCCTCCCGGTGTACGGGGCAATAGGGGATTACGATCTCGACCAGGGTGCCGCGTCCCGGCGCCGAATGAAGATAGAACTGCCCATCCAGCAGGCTGGCGCGTTCCTGCATTCCGAGCAATCCCCAGGATTTCTGCTTCCATCCCTTCTCCACGTCGAAACCGCGGCCGTCGTCCTCGATTCCCAGGCGCACTTCCCCGGCCTCGAAGAGCAAACGGATCTGCACCTTCGCGGCCTGTGCATGTTTGATGATATTGTTCAACGCCTCCTGGGCGATGCGAAAAATGCTGGTGGCATATTCGGGACAGATCGTCCTTTCGTGCCCGGAGATGATGATGCTCACGTCCAGGCCGGTGCGGGCTTTGACGAGGTTGGCATACCAGCGCAGTGTGGCCGGCAGGCCAAGATCGTCCAGGTGGGAGGGACGCAAATCTGCGATCAGGCGCTGGAGTTCGCTGAGCGCGTCGGCCGTCATGCCTTCGAGCTGGTGCAGGGTGGAGGCGGCCTGCTGGGGATTCTTCGTCAGGGCGGTGGAGAGGCCTCTTAAACCGAGCCCGATGGCGGTCAAGGATTGACCCGTCTCGTCGTGCAGGTCGCGCGCGATGCGCTGGCGTTCCGCCTCCTGAGCCTCGACCACGCGGCGGTATAGTTCGCCGCGCAGAACCTCACGCTGTTCGGCCTCCTGCAGGCGGGCGGCCTGTAATTCGGCGATCTTGCGATCGGTTTCCACTTGAAAAGCGCGCAGGAAGCGAATCACAAAAAAGGCGGCCGCGCTGGCGGTAATGGCGCGGAAGATCTGCACCTGGAAACCGAACAGAGCCTGAAAGAGGTTTTCGTTGATGAAATTGGACGGGGGCAGGGGGCTGGCGACTGCAAAGAGCTGGCCGACCAGCCCGTACCAGACGAATGCAACCGAGGCCCACAGGCTATCCTGCCCGAAGCGGACGAGGCCCGCGCGCCGGAAGGCGCGCTGTTGGGCCACCAGTCCCACCGCGGCCAGCGCGCTGGCCGGGATGGCCAGCGAGTAGCGCGCCCATACCTGGGCCACGGCCAGCATATCAATCGAGTTGTATTTGCCGCTGAAATTCGCCAGCCCAAAGACCCATATGGTTTCCAGAACCAGCGGCACGATCAGGCTGACGCGCTGGGCGGTTTCGCTCTTGGCAAGCAGGAAACTGCCGAAAGCCGCCAGCGATAGAAATGAAAAAGCCAGAAGGGCAAGGCGAACGCCGGCCACTGCATAATGAGTGGTAAACCCAAATTGCACGAGGACAATATCGAAGGTCTCCAGCCACTCATGTACCGCATGAACAATGCCGAACGCGGCCAGCGGACGCAGGGCTTTGCGCAGGCGCTCGTCGGAGGAACGCCCGCCTTCCAGGGCCACCAGCAATCCCATGCTAAAGAATGCCAGTCCATACAAAAAGTAAATGACGATGGTGGTGATCATCTCTGACGTGCCATGACCGCAGAGGCGCTAGTCGTCGGCCTCCACGCGCAGGCGCGAGCCGCACGAACGGCAGAAGCGATCGCCGGGGCGGGCGCGCTGTCCACATTGATGACAATAGACCTGGCTGTCGCCGCTTTCCTCCGCCCGCTTCTGATGGCGCAGGCGGGGACGGAAACGCCCGGCGCGGTTGCCACGCGCCAGATAGAGCAACCCGACCGCGGCCAGTACCAGCCCGATGGCTCCAAAGATCCACGGCATGAACGTTTCAACTGAGACCCGGCCCGGGGTGTTTTCATCCACCGGCCGGGAGGGTCCAATGTTACTGCCTGCCACGTTCAGAACATCGCTGGATTTGTCGTAGTCCACAATGATGGTGAGCGGCGTGCCGCTTGGAAGGGCACTGAAAGTGGCCGCGCGGTAGACAAACCCGTTCTCATCCTCCGAGATGTCGTTGAGAGGCGGATCTGTGGCAACATTGCGCGAGTCGAGCGGCTCCTTCAATTCCACCCGCAGGATGGCCGCGGCGTAGAGGCCATCCCATTGATAGACAAAATGGCGATGCTCGTCGTCCCTCTCGTAGGGTTGATAAAATTCGACTCGATAGAAGGTTTTCGTCGTGCTCGCGGTGAAAATGATGTTCTGTGTGTCGCCCTCGTTGGTCACCTCGTAGGGGACGACGATAAGACTGCCCTGTTCCTGACGGGCCACGGCGTTCAGGTCCGCGCCGGGCGGGAGAGGAATCTCCATCTGCACAGGTACCGGGCTCTCGTTTACGAGTTTCAAATCGTAGATGACCAGTACGCTCGATCTATCTTCTTCCGGCTGCAACTGGATGGACAGGACTTCCAGGCCCGGCCTGCCCTGGGCGCGCACCGCGACGGGTATGGTCAGAAGAATAAGCAGGGCAAGCACAAGGAACCACTTACGCATGAGTTGCCTCCAAGGGTGGTTTTTCTTAATATACCATGCAACAATTGGGGCTTACGACACATTAAGCGCACGAGATGTGCGGAAGAATGTAACCCCTTTAAAATTGGTTTCAGACCGCGACGGGGGCGATGGACTGCACCAGCTGCCAGCACACGCGGTTGACCGGCGTGGGGACGCTGTGCCGCCTGCCGGCCCGCGTCACCGCGCCGCAAATGGCGTCTATCTCTGTCGGCGCGCCGCGCCGCACGTCCTGGAGCATGGACGAGTAGTTGGCCGCCGTCTTCCGTGCCACCGTTTCCGCCGCCGTGCCGGGATCGCTAAACGGCAGGTGGACGCGCTGGGCAGCGGCAACGGCCGCGGCCTCCTCGGCCAGCGCGTTCATCAACACACGCGCCGCGGGCCGTCTGAGCAACTCTCCGTTTGGCACGCGCAGTAACGCGGTCAGCGGGTTGATGGCCGCGTTGATGACCAGTTTGCCCCACACCAGCGGCTCGGCCTGTTGGACGACTTCAAGGTTGAACTTCGCGGCGCGCAGGATATCCTCGATCGGTTCGAGGCGCGGATGCATCTGGATGGACACCGTCCCCTCGCCGCCCGCGCGGGCGAGACCGGGACCCAGCAGAGTCGCGCCGGTGGTCGTCACGCCCAGGGCCACGCGCTCGCGTCCCAGCGCGGCAGCCAGGACCTCGTCGTTGCCGAGGCCGTTCTGCAGGGTGACGGCCAGCCCATCCTCCGCGAGGCATTCCGTCAGTTGACGCGCGGCGCGCTCGGTCTGCCAGGCTTTGACGAGCACCAGCGCAGCCTTCGCCCCGCACGCCGTCTGCGGGTCCCGCGTGACGCGCACGCGGGATTTCAGTTCACGGCCACTCCCATTGACCAGGCGCGCGCCCTCGCGGCGCAGAGCATCCAGTCCCAATTCCCATGTCCCCAGCATGGTGACCTGCACGCCGGCCGCGCCCAGCCGCGCCGCGAACAGCGTGGCCAATGCACCTGTGCCGACAATCAAGATGTTTTCGTTCATAATCTCACCGCGAAGAGAAGAAGACCGCGAAGGCGATTCAACTTCGCGAAGTCAATTCTTCTCCGCGTCCTTTGCATATTCGCGGTTTATTTCGGCGCTCAATGCGCTCCACTCTTCATCGGCCATTTCAACGGTGTGCTCGGCCGCGGGGAATTGACGCGCCTGCACCTCGGCCATGTATTCGCCAAAGGCGCGTTGCATCTCGCCATGCAAGTCCGCGTACTTCTTGACGAATTTCGGCGTGAAGCGCTCGAACAGGCCGAGCAGGTCGTGCGTGACCAGCACCTGTCCATCGCAGCCAACGCCTGCACCGATGCCGATGGTGGGAATGGATAACTTTTGTGAAACCAGTTCCGCCAGCCGCGCGGGAACGGACTCGAGCACGAGGCTGAAACAACCTGCTCCTTCGAGCAGAAGCGCGTCTTCCAACAGGCGTTTGGCGGCGGAAGCGGTCTTTCCCTGCGGGCGGAAGCCTCCGAGCTTATGCACAGACTGCGGCGTGAGGCCGAGATGCCCCATCACGGGAATCCCCGCGCCGACGATGGCACGCACCGCATCGGAGCGTTCGCGCCCGCCCTCGAGTTTGACAGCGTCCATGCCCGACTGTTGCAGGAAACTCCCCGCGTTGCGGACGGCATCTTCGACAGATGCTTGGTATGACA
>DAOTXP010000077.1:0-53084 GCA_034435275.1 Anaerolineales bacterium
GCGCTTCGCCGACCTGGGAGTGATCGCAGCCATGCAGCCTCTGCATGTGCCGAATCAAACCTGGGACCCGTGGCCGGCGCGCGTCGGCCCGGAGCGCTGGCGGCGTTCCTTCGCCTGGTCCAGCCTGCGGGAGACGGGAGCGCGTCTCGCCTTCGGCTCGGACTGGTCGGTCGTCTCGATGAATCCGCTGACGGGCATCCACGCCGCGTTGACGCGCCGCCCTTGGCAGGAGGGCGACCCCGATCAGCGACAGACCCTCGAACAGGCCCTGCACGGTTACACGCGCGACGCGGCCTATGCCGAGTTTATGGAAGGCGAAAAGGGAATGTTGAAAGCCGGCTATCTCGCCGATGTGGTGATGCTGTCAGAAGACATCTTCGAGACGCCGGTGGATGAGTTATTGCGAGTCCATCCGCTCCTTACCCTCTGCGGCGGGCGGGTCACTTTTGAGAAAGCGTCCTCCTGATGCAGGAACGGCCCTCTCATTTCATTTTCTTCTTGTTTCGCTTCCTCCTTGTCTTTTCCCAGCGCGTCAGCGTGGCGGGACTGACGCCAAAGGTTTCCTTGATCTTCTCGGGCTTGTATCGCTCGTAGTGTTCGAGGATTTGCAGTTTCTGCGCCTCGGAATATTTGTTTTTGGGTTTTACAAGTCCGCCCATATTACAATACGGACAGAAGTATTCCTCCCTGCCGTCTGACGTGCGGATTTTCTTGACGATGTGCGTCCCGTAGCAATGCGGGCAAATCCTGTCCTCGGCAAAGGGGCGTCCCTTTTGCATGGCCTTGCGGACGTTCGGCTCCAGGTCGAGGTAATGGTCGTCAGGGACGGTTCCCAGCGCGTCCTGCAACTTGCTCCAAAAGTTTCGGGCGGAGGCAGCCAGGGCGACATCCAGGATCTCCTCATCCGCCAGTCCGAGTCCGCGCAATTTTTCGATGTCCTCCTTTTGTATGGCGTGCGCATGCAGGGTGATCTTCTCTGCAAACTCCATCACCGCCACTTCCTGCGGAGTCAAACCCGCGTTACGATAATCGCCGGCGATGGCCGCCAACTGGTCCGCGTCGAAGATTTGTTTGCGGAGCACCGCTCCGTGGGCGAGCAGTCAGTAGGTGCAGTGCAGCGCGGAGGCGGCCGCGAGAGTCACCAGTTCATAACGGTGCAGCCGCATCCTAGAGCGAATCGTTTTAATCAAATTCGCCCACGCGGCAAACGCCTCCGGGCGCAGACTCAACGTTTGGGTCCCGCTGGCGACGTATCCCCGCGTTTTGATCTCGTCGTCGTAGATTTCCTTCAGCAGTCCCCCTGCTTCTTCGGGTGGAACGGTACGAATAAACGCCATCACGACCTCCAGACTATGTCTATTATTAAAACCTCACTACGCAGCACGTCCCGAAGGCTCTCGTGAATCAAGCGGGTTTGTAGTCCAAACCTTCGGGACGGTGCGTAACATCAATTAAAATAACGGAGGCGGCCAGCCGATGCGCCCGGCTGATCACCCTGCGGCCATTGGAATCTCATGCTCGTTTATTGATACACTCCCCGCGAGAAAAAGTTATGCGGGTCACTTCGCGTTCCTGACGAATTCATCGAAGAAGCGCGCCGACCTTTCCATGAAAGCCACCCAGGCATCGCCAACAAAGGAATGACGCTCTCCCTCGTAGGCGAACAACTCCGCTTCGCGTCCCGCCTCGACGAAGGCATCATACAGTTTCCGCGACCACTCCGGCGGCGTGCCGCCGATGAAGTCGCCGTCGGCGGTGCCGTAATGGATTTGAACGGGGACGGTGACCAGGTCGAGGTGATGAATCGCAGAGATAGCGCGCATCATGGATTCGTCCACCGCGGCCTCGTGGTAGGCCTGGATCAGCCCGGGCGGCAGGTCGAGCGGGACGATATCGGACGAGTTGCATCCGAGCGAGAGTTCGCCCTCGGCGATGTCGCCGATACAGCCGAGTCCCCAGCGCGTGATCAGGTCGGCGTGGTCGGCGCTGACCGTGGAATACAGCACCGCCGCCTTAACGGTGGTCAAGTAGTCTGAGGCGACAGCCGAAGACGTATCGAGACCACCGAGGATCGTCAGCACTTTCATCGTCACGCCGCCGCCCATGCTGTGTCCCCACAGGCCGACGCGGTTCGCGTCCGCCTGCGGAATCGACGGGATGGCGTAGAGCAGGTTGATCACGTCAATCGTCAGGCCGGAGTAGAACAGGCTGGGGCCGATGTCCGAGCCGCCCCAACTGCGATAGTCGGGCGAGAGCGTGAGATAGCCGCGGCGGTTGAGATACTCGGCGGCTCGGTCGGTGCCGTCGCCGGAGACGAAGTCGGCGCGGACGAAAAAGCCGTGATTCATCACGATGACGGGAAACGGCGGCTCGCCCTGCGCGGGAACCTGCATCACGCCCGTGATGGTCAGGCCGTCGGAGGGATATTCGATCAGGTAACTTGTAAAAGTTTCGTTTTCGGCCAACATCTCACGGATGTGAATTTCCCCGCTTTGGAAATCATGCCGGCGCAGGCCTTCGATGGTGTAGGGAAACATCCAGCCCGCCACCGTGGGCGTGGACGTGGGAACTGGCGTGACGGTCGGCGTCGACGCGGCGGGGATGACCGTGACGATGGGCGCGGGCAGGCCTTCTCCCGTCTCCCGCGCGGGAGGAGAGGCCGCGCAGGCGGCGAGGAGCAACGCCAGCAGGAGGATTTTGCGCATGGCGGCGGTGGGGGTCACTCCTGAAACCCCGTCTGATACAACTCGTAATATATCCCGCGCCGCTCGAGCAGTTCAGCGTGCGTGCCCTGCTCGATGACCTGTCCGCCCTCGATCACCACGATTTTGTCCGCGTTCGTGATGGTTGACAAACGATGGGCGATCACGAAGGCCGTGCGTCCCCGCAGCAGCCGCGCCAGGGCGCGCTGGATGATCTGCTCGGTCTGCGTGTCCACGCTGGAGGTGGCCTCATCGAGAATCAGAATACGAGGATCGGCCAGCAGGGCGCGGGCGAACGAGATCAACTGTCTCTGCCCGACGGACAGCAATGCGCCTCCCTCTTCGACCGAGGTCTCGTATCCGTTTCGCAGGTTGACGATGAACTCGTGCGCGCCCACCGCTTCCGCCGCCGCGACGACTTCCTCGTCTGACGCGTCCAGGCGCCCGAACAAAATATTTTCCTTCACCGTGCCATTGAACAAAAACGGATCCTGCAACACCATGCCCATCTGCCGCCGCAGGCTGGACTGGGTCACCGCGCGCAGGTCGTGGCCATCCACCAACACGCGGCCTGAGGTCGGGTCGTGAAAGCGTGCCAGCAGTTTGACGATGGTGGTCTTGCCCGCGCCCGTCTCGCCCACGAGGGCCACGGTCTCGCCCGCGTTCACCTGCAAGTCAATGCGATTTAATATCAATTGCTCGCGCTGATCATCGCGCTGAGCGGAGGGTCGAGTATCGAGACCCGAAGACGAAGCGCGATTGTGCTGGGCGTCTCGTCTCCGCTGGGTCTCGATACGTCCTTCGACTTCGCTCAGGACTACTCGACCATCAGCTCCGCTCGACGCGGGATCATCGTCATAATAAAACGAGACATTCTCGAATCGGACATCGCCTCTGATGGGCGGCAGGTCGCGCGCATCGGGCGCGTCCTCCACATCCACAGGCGTATCCAGCAATGCCAGGATTCTTTCGCCGCCTGCCATCGTGGATTGCAAGGTATCGAAGCGGCGGCTCAGGTCGCGGATCGGCTCGAAGAAGCGGTCAATGTACAGCACAAAGGCAATCAGCACGCCCGCGGTGATGGATTCACCCAACACGGCCGTCCCGCCCACATACACGACCAGCGCGGTCGCGGCCGCGCCGAGCGCGTCCACGACCGGGGTGAAGAGCGAAGCCGTTTTGGCGGCGTCCAGGCTTGTTTCCAGATAGTAGCGGTTGACGTAATCCTTGAAATTGGCGTAGTTGAATCTCTGTCTTGAGAACGCCTGCACCACGCGCACCCCGTTGACGTTCTCCGCCAGCACCGAGTTGGTCCACGAGACCGCGGCGCGCACCTTGCGATAATTGCGCCGCGCCGTCTTGCGGAATTCCACCGTGGCCCACACCATGAAGGGCAGGACGAGGAAGGTCAGCAGAGACAGGCGCAGGTTGAGCGCGAGCATGGCGATCAGCGTGCCGATAATCCCAAGCAGGTTGCGGACGATGGCCAGCACCGCCCAGGTGATGAACTCCCGCAGAGTCCCGACATCGTTGATGACGCGCGTGATGACGCGCCCGACACTGTAACGGTTGTAGAAACTCAGCGAGAGGCGCTGAAGATGGGCGAACATCGCCGTGCGGACGTCGTACAGCACGTGCTGGCCGACGCGCGACATGATGCGCACGCGCAAATAGTTGAAGCCCCACTGCGCCAGCGAGACGACGAGATACGCGATGACGATATTCCGCAGGGCAAGTGTGTCACTGGCGGTAACGCCCTCGTCAATGGCGAGTTTGACAAAGTACGGCCCCGAGACCGCCGCGGCCGTGACAAGGATCATGAAGAACAGCGCCGCCAGCATCTGCGCGGTGTACGGTTTGACGAAGCGCAACAGTCCGCGCGCCACTTTAGGGTCGTAGCCCTTGTCCAGTTGTTCTTCGGACTGGGTGATGAAGGAGGGAGGGACGATTTTTGTTGGCATGATTTTATTTTCATCGCGTCGAGCGGAGCTGATGGTCGAGTAGTCCTGAGCGAAGCCGAAGGACGTATCGAGACCCAGCGGAGACGAGACGCCCATCACAACTCGCGCTTCGTCTGCGGGGCGGGAGAACATCGTCCCTCCGCTTCCCGGAAGAACGCTGGGACTTTGCAGCGCGAAACACAACCGCGCGAGTTACATCTCGCTTTCCTCCGCATGTTCCTGCTCAGGTATTTCACCAACCACTGCCGCCTCCTCCTCGAACTTCACATGCTGAATCAACTGCAAATCGTGAATCTCTTTATACAGCCCGCCCTGCCTGAGCAACTGCTCATGCGTACCTTGCTGAACAATGCGGCCTTTGTCCATTACCAGGATCACATCCGCGCGGCGGACGGTGCTCAAACGATGCGCGATCACAAACGTGGTGCGGCCTTCCATCAACTTATCCAGCGCAGCCTGAATCAGTTTTTCAGTTTGTGTATCCACGCTGGAAAGCGAGTCGTCCAGAATCAGGATGCGCGGGTCCATCAACAACGCGCGCGCAATCGCCACGCGCTGGCGCTGTCCGCCCGAAAGCGTCACGCCGCGCTCGCCCACGATGGTCTCGTAACCGTTTGGAAATCCTGTAATGAATTCGTGCGCCTGCGCGGCCCGCGCCGCAGCGATAATTTCATCTTCACTGGCCTCTGGACGGCCATACGCGATGTTGGCCCTGATCGTATCCGAAAACAACAGCGACGTTTGCAGGACGATTCCGATCTGCCGCCTCAGCGTGACCAGATCCGCGTCACGGACATCGTATCCGTCCACCAGTACCGCACCCGCGGTGACATCGTAGAAGCGCGGGATGAGATTGACCAGCGAGGTCTTCCCCGAGCCCGTTGGTCCGATCAAGGCGACGATGCGGTTCGGCTCGACCCGCAGATTGATTCCGTTCAACGAGGCGGTTCTCTCATCCTGATATTTCAGCCCCACGGCGCGGAACTCCACTTCGCCGCGCAGAGTCTCCAGTTTTATCGCCTCATGCGGCGACTGGATGGCTGGCTCGGTATCCAGCACCTCGAAGACGCGCTGTGCGCCCGCGGCCGCCTCCCCGCCCGCGTTGACCAGTCCCGTCAGTGCCTGGGCAGGCTCGGCCATCATCAGCAGGTATGCGTTGAATGCCACGATGGCTCCGACCGACAGCGTCCCTGCCATCACCATTTGTCCGCCGAACCACAGGATGAGGATGATGCCGAGGGTCGTCAGCCAGTTGCTGGTGGGCATGATCTTGGACCATTCGTCAATCACCCTGACCCATTTGACAAACACATCCTTGTTGGCGATATCGAAGCGCTTGATCTCGTATGGTTCGCGCGCGAAGGCGCGCACCACCTGCACACCGACCACGTTCTCCTGCAGGCGGTTCGAGACCTCGCCCACGGCCGCGTCCACGGCGAAGAACAGCGCGCCGATCTTCGTCCCGAAACTGGAGGTCATCAAAATAAGCGGAATCATCGGCAGGAGCGCGATGGCGGCCAATTGCGGATTTGCGGAAACCATGACCACGACAATGCCAGCCGAAAGAAAGACAAAGCGCACCAGTTCGGCAATGGACGAGCCTGCGAAACGCTCGATGGAGCGCACGTCTTCGATACAGCGGCTGATGAGCTGCCCCGACTGGGTATGATCGTGATAGGTGAATGGCAGGTACTGGATGTGGTTGTACATGCGGTTGCGCAGGTCGTAGCCCACGCGCGCCGCGATCCACTCGGAGAGATAGCGGTGGCCCAGATTCAAAATAGCGGAGGCAAGCCCAAGTCCGAGCAGGAGAAGCGCCGAACGGACGAGGTAGCCCGTGTCGCGGCGCAGGAGGCCGTCGTCAATCACAGTCTGCAGGATGCGCGGTACGACCAGGTTGAGTCCTGTCAGGGTCAACAGGAGGACGAGGGTGGCGAAGATCTGCCAGGCGTAGGGCCTGAGGAAGGCGCGGATGCGGATGAGATGTTTCATGGCGGGGTCTTTAGGATACCATACTCGGCGGTTCTCGACACGTGATTTTCGTCCATTGCACTGTAATGCGTTTTTCTATATACTAATTACAGATTCCAAATTCCATCCAAGGAGGAAGAATGGCCGAACCCCGCAAGAAAATTACCCTGCCGTATCTCTTCGACAAGGTCGCCAAAAAGGAGCCGATTACTTGGTTGACCTGCTACGACTATCCCACCGCCTATTTGCAGGAGCAGGCGGGTATCGAAATGATTCTCGTCGGCGACAGCCTTGGCATGACCATGCTCGGATACGACTCGACCCTGCCCGTCAAAATGGACGACATGATCCGCCACGCGCAGGCCGTGCGGCGCGGCGCGCCCACCGCCTTCGTGGTCGGAGACATGCCCTACATGACCTACCAGGACTCGGTCGAGAATGCCATCCGCAACGCGGGGCGATTCATGGCCGAGGCGGGCTGTGACGCCATCAAACTGGAGGGCGGCGCGGCCATGGCGGACCGCATCAAGGGCATCGTGGACGCAGGCATTCCCGCCATCGGTCACCTCGGGCTGACGCCGCAGTCGGTCTCCGCCCTGGGCGGATTCCGATTACAGGGAAAGTCCGCCTCATTAGCAAAGCGAATCCTGGACGATGCCAAGGCTCTCGAGAAGGCGGGCGCGTTCATGATTCTGCTCGAACTTGTCCCCGATCGCCTGTGCCGGTTGATCATGGAACGCGCCGAAGGGTGCATTATCATGTCGCTCGGGTCGGGGCCGCACGCGCACGGTCAATTGCTGATCTACCACGATATGTTTGGCCTATACCCCAAGTTCAAGCCGAAAATGGCAAAGGTGTATGGCAACGCAGGCGAAGTCATCCTGAACGGATTGAAATCCTACCACGATGAAGTCATCGCAGGGAAATTCCCCGCCCCCGAAAACTGGTTCGGGATGCCCGACGAAGAATACAACGAGTTGAAGAAGATGCTGGATGAATTGAGGCCGTAATTGGTCTGTTGGTCTGATCGTCGCATGATCCAATGGCCTGGGAGTCAGGCGTTGAGGCGGCAAGACCATCAGACTGCAAGATTAAAGACCGCGAGACTACACACCCAGGAGACAAAATGAACGAGACCCAAAAACTGCTCAAGATCTCGCCCGATAAACTCAAGGCCATCAACGCCGTCTTTCTCGATCCCAACATGCAGATCATGAAGGACTTCTTCGATGTGGTGGCAAAGTACGGCACGCCGAAGGAAATCAACCGCAAGCATCGCGCCGCGCGCAGGATGGAGAATCTATTCAAGCGGGTCGAAGAAAGAAACCCCGACGCCGTCAAAGACCTGAAATGGTTGATCGAACAGCGCGATCGCGGCGCGTTCGTCCCGGTTGCAGACTACCGCCGCAAGGTCCTGGGCGAGGCGGCCACGAGGACGAAATTCAAAGACAAATACGCGGTCACGCTGGAAGTGTCTGCCCTGCAATACTTCCCATGGATCCGCCCGATGGCCGAGCGCGCCATCGCCGAGAAGACTCTTGTCCCTGGCCGTTTCATCGCAGTCCGCAACATGAAGGAATCCGAGGCCGACGGCGACCTGCCTGCCATCGTCGCTGCGCTCGACATCATCGGCGCGTCCTTCGTCGAGACGCTGGATACGAAAGGAACGGACGGCTCCAACCCGCATCTGGGCGGCCCCGCCACCATCACAGGTTACTTCGGCGGAATCGGCCAGCCTAACGAACACGCCCTGCAATGGCTGGACGAGTTCCTCTACTACTACACCAACTACGGCGTCCAGCACGTGCTCAACTTCAACGCGGGCACCATCCTGCTGGCCTTCCTTCTCTATCGCCTCGGCGTGGACATTCAGTTCAAGATTTCGGTCTACTTCGGCTCGGACAATCCGTATCACGCGCTGTGGATCATGACCATGGCGAAATTGTTCAGCCGCGACGACGGCACGAGTCCGCTCATCGGCTTCAACTGGTCGAACTCGATCAACAACCAGACCATGGAGTTGACCGCCGAATTCCGCAGGGCGCTCGGCTTCGAAAAGGTCGTGCGCTTCGAGCATCACATCGTCGAGACGTGGAAGAGCATCGTCATCCAACCCTATGACCGCCGCGCCGAACTGTTGCAGGTCGCCGACCACGTGGCGAACATCGCGGCCAAGCACGAGGGCGGCGACCCCGAGGTGGAGCCGACGCTTGCCCATCCGTCCGACATCCTGGATTACTTCCGCGAGAAAAAGGAGGTCATCGAAAGCGGCGATTGGGACCACCTGCAGCGCAACTTCATGGAAAAGGTCGCGGCGGCCAATCACACCGCCTGGGACCTGACCAAAGCAGGGTTAAGTTTTATCGCGGCCAGAAATTTGCACAAGTAGAACTAAAAAGAAGGCCGGGCGTCTCCCCGGCCTTCTTGATTAATTAATGCTGCGCAGTTCTCTCGTAACGCCACATGCATATTGCCCGCCCGGGCGAAATGAAACTCGCGCTGCAGCGTAACATGGGATTAAATCCTTTTCACATCATGTGAACCGCTCTCGCGCACTCCCGCCGGTGTGATCTCGATGAACTCCGCGTTTTCCTGCAACTCCCTGATATTACGCGCGCCGCCGTAACTCAGGCCCGAGCGCAGGCCGCCGATCAGTTGATGCAGAACCTCGCCCAGCGTGCCGCGATACGGCACGACCGCCTCCACACCCTCCGGCACGACCTTCGCCCAATCCTCCGCGTCTTCGGCGCTTTCGTCCACGCCGCGCTCCGTCATTCTGCGATCCATCGTAGCGCCCAGCGAGGCCATGCCGCGCACTACTTTTACCTTCTGACCGTCACGTATCACGGGTGCTCCGGGCGCCTCGTCCGTGCCTGCAAAGAGTCCTCCGATCATCACCGTCTCTGCACCCGCGGCCAGCGCCTTGACCAGATCGCCCGCTGTCTTGATTCCGCCATCCGCAATGATGGGGATATCGCGACCCGACTCACGCACGCCCTCCGCCGAATCCATGATGGCAGTCAATTGCGGGACCCCGAACCCGGTCACGATGCGCGTCGTGCAAATGGACCCGGGGCCGATTCCCACTTTAATGGCATTGGCTCCCGCCTCGGCCAGATCCCGCGCCCCCTCGCGGCTGGCGACGTTGCCCGCCACGATCTGCGCCTGCGGAAATCGCTTGCGAAGGCCCTTGACCATGTTGATGCAGTGGTCTGCATGCCCGTGGGCAATGTCCACCACGAGCAGGTCCGCGCCCGCCTCGAGCAACGCGGCAGCGCGTTCCATTTCACTGGCTGTCACCCCGATCGCCGCACCAACCAGCAATCGCCCCTTCCCGTCGAGCGAGGCATCGGGATTCTGCCGGGGCTTGACCACATCCTGCGCGGTGATCAGTCCTTTTACGTTTCCCTGCTCGTCAATGACAGGCAGCTTCTCGATTCGGTGCTTATACAAGATCTCGCGCGCCTCTTCGAGGGTGACGCCAGCCCTCGCTGTGATTAAGTTATCGAGGCCCGTCATGGCTTGTCTGACCTGCGTAACAGAATCGGGTACCAGGAGTACGTCGCGCTGTGTCAGGATTCCCGCCAGCTTGCCGTTTTTGTCCACCACAATTAATCCCCCGACCGTGTGATGGGTCATCATTTCTTTTGCCTCTGTGAGCGAGGCGTCCATTTCAATCGAGTAGGGCAACTCCACCATAAAGCCCTGGGCGCGCTTCACCTGCTTTACCTGCCTCACCTGCTGGTCTATCGTCATGAAACGATGCAGGATGCCTATCCCCCCACTCCGGGCGATGGCAATCGCCATGCCCGCTTCCGTGACGGTATCCATGTTCGCGCTGACGATGGGAATTCGCAATCTGAGTGTATCGGTCAGGCGCGTGGAGGTATCTACATCCTTGCGCGATCGAATTGGCGAGCGGTGCGGGACGAGCAGGACATCATCGAAGGTTAGGCCTTTGGCTGGGCGGATTTTCATAAACTGTCTCTTCTAAGTGTAGTGTGTGTTGGTGTGTTGTGTGGTGTTGATTTTACTTGAGTTGTTTTTATTGTGGGGTGTTTCTAGTGGGTTTGTTTGTATTATATTGACTACACGAATTTTGAATTGACAAGTTAATTTACCGCTACGACACGCATCAAAGATCAAACAACGGCGTCAACCCAAACTGAAATCAAATGGTGGAAATAGCAACAGCCGGGCAAGCAAAGCACGCGCCCGGCTGAAAGTCCGGAAAGAACCGGAAAGGAACGGGGAATTAGATTTCCACCGCCAAGCAGGTCAGAGTCTCTGTCACACCGGGAATGGGCTGGATGGCCGTTGCAAGAAAAGTCCCCATTTTGTTGACATCCTCCGCCTCAATGACGGCCACAGCGTCATAGGGACCGAAAGTCATGTTGGCCTCCGTGACATGTTCGAGTTTTCGTAACTGACGGACAACGTCCTTGACCTCACCGGTTCGAATACGAACCAAGACATACGCTTTCATGATTTCTCCTTTTGCAATCAGGCTTCCCTGCGACGCAGGAAAATGGACCAGTAGATGGCAGCAACCAGCACTGCGCCGCCAATGATGTTTCCAATCGTGACGGGGATAAGGTTGTTGAAAAGAAAGTTCTGCCACGTCAGGTTTTCGAGATGAGCGATCTTCTCCCCCACCCTGCTCATAAAATCGGGATCGAACATCCTGACCAGAAGGGCATAAGGGACAAAATACATGTTGGCGACACTGTGCTCGAATCCTGCAGCCACGAAAGCGGTGATCGGAAAGATGATCACCGCGATCTTGTCAACCGCCGAGCGGGCACTAAAACTCATCCACACAGCCAGACACACGAGGGCATTGCACAAAATGCCCAATGCTAATGCCTGTACAAAATCCAGGCTGGATTTGGAGACCGCCGTGTTCAACGCGGTGATACCAACCGCATCTTTGCCAAATGTGTATTGCCTCGTAAAAAACATGAGCATGGCAGTGCCCAATGAGCCGACAAAATTGCCAAAATAAACAATCGCCCAATTCCGCAGCAACGCCCTCGTCGTGACCTTACCGCTCGCCCAGGCCATGACGATGAGGTTGTTGCCGGTGAATAGTTCCGCACCGCCCACGACAACGAGAATCAGGCCGAGGCAAAAGACCAGCCCGGTCAACAGGCGGACGAAGCCGTATGGCAATCCGGTCGAGAAGGCCACCGTCCCATCCGGCGCAGTGATGGACATGCCCCCCGCCGCGACCGTCGTGGCGAAGATCGCGCCGAGGGAAATGAACGCGCCCGCCAGGACAGCAAGAGAAAACATCGTAAGCGCAGGCATTTCCGCTTTACGGACGCCGATGTACTCAGCGCGGGTTGCCATCTCCTGCGGCAAGAGTGCGTCAATTCGGATCTCACTCATAAGCATCGCTCCATTTGTGATATTATGCACAATTCATATGGGATTATAGCAGACCAACATTCGCGAGGGGTAACATGATGGCCTGACATTTGTCATTATTTTCCGCAAAACTACTCAATCTTCCTGCGCGAGGAGGCAGCGGTCATAACACCGGCGAAAATCAGGGCGACAAAAATAATAACAACCACAATCATTGTTGTATCCTGGCCGGTCAGCGGCGCCTGCGGAGTCACCGCCGCCGCAGGGAAATCGGTCGGAGTCGCGGTTCTGAGGATGTATGGCGTGAACGACGGCAGCACAGTTCGGGTCGCGACCGCCGGCGATGGCGTGGACGTAGCCGGGTTGCGAATGATAAGAGTCGCACCGGGGTAGATAAGCGTGGAAGAACCCAGTTGATTCAATGATTGCAATTGCTCGACTGGCACCCCGTAAGCCGCGGCAATGCTCCACAAAGTTTCCCCGGCTTGCACAACATGAGTGAGGGAGCCGTCCTCCTTGGGAGTACTAACAACCACTGTGGGAATAATGAATGCTGGTGTTCCCACCGCTCCATCGCCTGTTGCAGACTCCGGGAGCGTTGCCTGAGGCGCCTCATTGCCGGTAGGGCGGGCGCAATCAATCACGTAATAAGCGCGGCCATTGCTGATCGCCACCCCCGCGCCAATCTCCAACAAGGAAGGCGAGACCATTGTGTTCAAATGCAAATCGTCGGTCGTCCACGAAGCCACAATGGATTCGGCAGACGCGTCTGGCGAATCCGAGGTGATGTTCTCGGAACGGAATCCGCCCAGGGACAAATCCCCGGCCAGAGGGTAGCCGGCCGCGAGCAGGCGCTGAGTGACCGTCGTTCCACCGGGGCCGCTGTGCGTCACGGTCCCGGTGGCAGCCATAAAGTCCGCCTGTGCCTGTGCGGTTCCCATCAAGATGGAGTTAATGGAATATGGCGCCAAGCCGTAGGATGAGCGCAGGGCGTTGACCGCATCAACGATCTGATACGCCGTAGCAGCCTCCGGACGCGCGGATACGGCCATCTTCGGAAAAAGAAGGCCCGCGGCCATCCAGAGGACAACAACGACAACAAGCGGTTTTCGCATACAGGGATTATAACCCGCCCACTTTGCCGCAGGCGTCACCACTGCCAATGGCTCCGAAACCAGAACAGGCTATAATATGCCCAGTGAGTATCCATCCCAAAGGAGGCCAAGATGAAAGAGAGCCACATTTCGCGCAACCCACGCGGAAGGTTTGATATCCCTGGCAAAAGAGCCGTGGAACTGGACCTGGGTGATCACGATCACACCAAGTACATCGTGGTAAAGAAGGAACTCGACGCCAGCCTGCCGGAGACATACGACGGCATCAAAATCGAATGGCTCACAGCCTTTGGCGTGAGGCGCAAAAAAGCCGACGGCACCCCGGGAGGCTATGCCAATATCAAATATTCCGTCTTCCTGGATGAGTTACCGCCCGGCAAGAGACTTTTTACCTATACCGGCGGCAAGGTGCGCGAACTATCTCATCAGACCTCGAACGGAAAGACACGAGTGGATTTCACCGTTGGCGATCCTCCGCTGGGTTGGGGGCCGTAAAATATTCGATTATTGGACAGAACACCAGGCTTGATGGATAGCACGGCGCCAGGGGACGTTTTCAACGTATAACCGGCGCGCGGCCTCATCGTGAAACTTGGAGAGCTGCGAATCGAGCAGTTGCCCTGCCTGCCGCAGGATAGCGCCCGAACGCGGGTCTTTTAGTTGTTGCAGGCACTGATAACATGCGAAATAAACGCGCAAAGGCTCCTCGGTTCCATCCAAGGTCCCGCCGTCCGACAGGTGGGCAAGGATCTCCTCGGTCCACTTCCGTGCAGAAATCGGATCGTTCGAGGCGAGCGCCGCCTCGACCAAACCCGCCTTCGGTTCCGTATTCGCACCGGGTTGACCGAGTTCCTCCCGGATTTGCAGACATGCGACGAACGCACCCCTCGCATCCTCAATTTCTTTCGACAACAGAAAGGCATGTCCAATATACAGCAAGGACCAGGCTTCCGCAGCGCGATCCCCGGTTCTGCGTGCCAGGTCACAGGCCCGCTGCGCTAACTGAAGCGCTTGCACCGCGTCACCCTGGGCCCCCGCGACGGCGCTGAGATTAATCAGCGTATACGTCTCCTGATAGGGATTCCCTACTTCGCGCGCCATGGACAACGCCTGCGCGTGATATGCGCCGGCCGCCTCGAAGTCGCCCTGCATGCCAGCCACCCATCCCAGATTTGCCAATACCAGCCCTTCTGCAGAACGGTCTCCCCATTCGCGGACGATAGCGTGCACTTGTTCGTAATAGGTGCGGGAGGCTGAATAATCCCCCATCACGAAGCCGGTCACATTACCGAGATTATTGACGACCATGGTTTCCAGGGCCCGGTCATGAAATTCGCGCGCGATGGCCAGCGCCTGTTCAAAGTAACTCTGAGCGGAGGCAGGCTCCCTCTGCTCCATAGCTATCATGCCCATGGAGTTCAGGATCGAACCTTCCTGGTGGCGCCTGCCGGCAATTCGTGCCTGCCGAAGCCCTTCGTTTGCCTTTTGCATGGCTTCGTCCGGGCTGCCCTGCCGCAGAAGAGCCACCGACCATACATTATAGGCGTCCAACATATCGTCGGCATCTTCGCGAGAAAGCGCCACGGACGCCGCCTGTGCGGCGCATTCGATCGTTTCCTGAAATTCCCCGCCCGAAAAATAAAACTTGGAGCGGAGCATCAACACGTGCGCGATCAGAATTTCGTCGCCCAGCCGTTCAGCTAATTCACGCAAAAGATCCAGATCGCGAGCTTGGAGGTCGCGGGTTCCCAATCGTCTTTGCAACTCGCTACGGTCGATCAACAGGTCGAATCGAGCCCGCAGGTCGTCGGCAGGAGTGAGCGCAAGCGCGCGGGTGAAGTAATCCACGGCCTGGTGATTCTGGTAGGCGCGCGAAGCGGATTTGCCCGCTTGCGTTAAATAGGTGCGCGCCTTTCTTTCGTCCCCGGCCTTCTCTGCATGGTAGGCCAGCGCGCCATAATGATCGGTTAATTCGTGCCCGTAAAGCGTCTCGATGGCGGTAAGAGCCAGGGCATGCAGTTCCCTCTGGCGGGCAAGCAGCTGCATCGAATATGCAGCGTCGCGCAATAATGCGTGGCGGAATATGTAACGTACTTCGTCCAGCGCAAACCAGATGTCGGCATCCTCGGCACGGCTGACCTTCTGCATGATGTCCGGATCGCCGCGCAGCATTTCGACCAGCAGCCTCAATTCGAATTCCCGCCCAAGGACAGAGGCAGTCTGAACCGTTTCGCGCACACCGCGGACCAAACGATCCAGGCGCGCGACCAACAGGGCGCGCACCTCTGCAGGCAGGGACTCACCGGCGGGCGCGGCGACGCAATATCGGCCCTCTTCGTCCAGCGACAGCAATTCATTTTCAGAGAGATAGCGAACGATCTGCTCCGCAAAAAACGGATTTCCCTCGGTGCGTTGTTCCAATAATCTTATCAGAGCCGGGCCGACAGGCCCGCCCAGCAGGGTCTCGGCAATTCGTCCAAGATCCGACGGGCCGAGCTGGGACAGGTCGAGCCGGTGACAATACTCGGCGTCATCCAAGTTTGGCAAAATGCCTTCGGGCCGTTTGCTTGCAATCACGGCAATCGGATAATGTTTTGCAGAGTCTGCCAGCAGGGTGCGGACGAAATACGGCAGAAACGCCCTCGTATCTTCGTCCAGCCACTGGGCATCTTCCAGAAACAGGATCAACGGCGCCCGCAGACTCTCCGCCTGCAATAATGCTGATAACGCGATCAACGTATTGTCGTACCGAGCCTTGGCGTCGAGCTGCTCGTACAGCGAATCGGCCTGAAAGAGGCCGAGCAGGGCGGCCAACACCGAGGCGGTCCGTTCCAATTCCATCGCCAGACGGGGATCGGGGGTGGCGTCTATGATCTCGCGCAACTGGCGTTCGAAATTCTGGATGTTCACCGCGTCCGATTCGGAATCGGAATACAGGAATCGGACCCGCAACCAGTCTCTGAATGGATTTAGAGGGAAACGCAGAATCTCATCAGTCTGACATATGATCCACTGCGCCGGGACGACATGCCTCGAAGATGCCTGGAAAGCGTGAACGAGGCGGCTCTTGCCAATCCCCGCCTCGCCATTGATCACCAGTACGCCGGCAAATCTGCCCTCGCGCAGGGGTTCGATGAAGCGCGCCAGCGTCGCCAGTTCCGTCTCGCGTCCGACCAGGTCGCCTTGATAAACGATCTCCGTGAGTTCTTTGCGGCCAGACAACGCAAACACCCTGACTTTGCCGGAGAAACCTTTGAACGTGTGCCCACCCAGGTCGCGCACGGTAAAATGTCTTTCCGCGCGGGCAGCGACCTCCGCATCGAGCCGTATTTCGCCGGGCGCCGCCGATTCCATCAGGCGGGAGGCCAGGTTCACGCCCCAGCCGTAGGCCGTGTAATCCTCGCGCGAGCGCGCACCGATGAAACCCGAGTATGCCAGTTTGTATGTGACGCCCACCTTGAAAGGAATATCAACCCGTTTCGCCAGATCGAGCAGGAAGTTGAGGGCGCGGTCAACGTCGTTCTCGTGGGCAACCGGCGCGCCCCAGAACATCAGGATGTTGAAGCCCTTGTCGTCGAGATCGGGCCGCAAGAAAAAGCCCCCGTATTGATCCTGCAGGGCAAAGACGCTTTCCATGAACGGCGATACGAACGCGCCGTCGGTGGGATCGTAGGGAATTCCAATGAATATGTTCACCACCTGGCGGAACTCGCCCACCACCGGTTGATGGATCAGGCCTTCGGGATAGAACAAAGCCAGGAGGGCGGGATCAGGATCGGGGTCGGAATAGGGAAGCGGCGCCGGCAATCCGCCGCGCACTCCGGTTACACGGAAGCAATTCCCCACAGACTCGACGGCAACGAAATCCCCAAGATCCTTATAAGAGGGCGCGTCGAATACCACGTCACCGGGTCGGGCACATTCCTCCGCGTCCACGGCGCCATCCACGCTGGAGCCGCGCACGCAATAAGTGGCACGCTTCCCATCGGCATTCTTCAATATCAGCCAACTCGCCTCGCCTAAACCCACACCGACTTTGATGAAAATCGGGAACTGCCCAAATGGGGTCTCGACGTTTGGGTGTCTGCGGACATGTTCCTGCATCGCAATCACCGCGGCCAGGCTTCGCTGCGCCGCGGGACCCCGGCCTGGCTGCTCGTCGAAAATAGCGGTAAACGCATCCCCGGCATACCCCACCACAAAACCACCCTGGACGTAGACCGCTTCGACAAGTGGTTCGAACACCGCGCGCATGACCTCGGCAAGAGTCTCCGCCCCAGCCTGACCGTGACGGGCAAGCGCGTCGGTCATCACCGAGAAACCCGAAAGGTCAACGAAAATTGCCGCTGCCCGCAGAGCGCCGCGATGTTCGCCCGAAATGTATTTATCGAGAATATAGCGGGGGACGAGTTTACGCATTTGACTCATTGTAGCACTTTCGACACGGCATAAGCAACTGCAGGATGGGCTACACGGCGCCGTAGAGGCTGTCTCGGATCAAAGTGACCGGATGTCGGGCGCGAACGCCCGTCCCCTGCTCGATCTGCAGGCGGCAGGCCGCGCCCGTGGAGGAGACAATCAACTCCCGATCCGCCACGCCTAAATTTCGAATGCGCGGAAAAATGGCCAGCTCGCCGATTTTTTGGGATAACTCATAATGCTCGGCCTCATAGCCAAACGTACCGGCCATTCCGCAGCAACCTGCATCAATCAACTCGACGTCATAACCGCAGGAGCGCAGAGCCTCGATGGTCGCGCTCGAACCGACCGGCTGGCGGTCCGGTGCGAGCACTTCGGCGCGCTGATGGCAATGGGGGTGGAAGTGAACTTTTTGAGTATGGCCGGTTGGGGTTGACTGTATTAATTTATTGGCTACACGCAATTTTCGGAATTCGTTCCTCCGAATCAGGAATTCCTCCAGCAGCCAGGCGCGCCGCACTCGTGCCGCTATTTCTTCGGCTCGATCGGGCAACAGGTCGGCATAGTCATGTTTGAGGGAGTAAATTTCGGGCGGCTCGATTCCGATAATGGGCAGGGTGTTCTCAGGGTCAAGTCTTTTCAGCGCATCCAATATTCCGCCGGCATGACGGCGCGCCGCCTCGACAAATCCCTTGGAAAGCAGGGACGCGCCGGATCCAACCGCCGGAAGGACCTGAATCTCCAGACCGAGCATGGAGAGAATGTCGAATGCGGCCTGCTCCACCCCCGGCTCGACATAACGGGAAAACGGATCGGGCAGGAAAATGACCCTCTCCCCGCGACCCCTTGCAACAGGTGGACGCGCCTGTTCCGCCGCGAATTCGGGAAACGGCCGATGCGACGTGATTTTAAGAACCTTTGCGGCAAGATGCCTGAATGCGCGCACCTGCATGAGCGCATTCGACAGCGGCGCAAGCGCGGAAGCGAAACGCGCCGCCGTGTGAAAATAGCCGAACACATAATCGCGCAACGGACGGCGGTGCGTTTTGTAGTATTCTGCCTCGAAGGCAAATTTCAACTTCGCCATATCCACGCCGCTTGGACACTCGGATTTACATCCCTTGCATGCGAGGCAAAGATCCAGCGCTTCGTGCACCGCATTTCCGATTTCCGATTTTCGATCCCTGACGCCGGTCCTTATCATCGCTCGCAACAAGTTTGCGCGGCCACGCGTCGAGTGCGCCTCCTCCCGTGTGGCCTGGAACGACGGGCACATCACGCCCGTATCTTTTCGGCACACACCCTGCCCATTGCATTGCTCAATCGCCATGACCAATCCCCCGTTGCGCGAAAAGTCCAATGCAGGCGCCCAGGCTTGGGCGCGATGACTTTCACCATAACGCAGGCAGTTGTCCATCGGCGGCGCGTCGAACATCTTGCGCGGGTTGAGCAAATTGTCTGGATCGGCAGCCTGCTTCAATTTTCGCATCGCGTCAATCAACTCGCGCCCATACGTTCTCTCCAGCCATTCGCCGCGCGCAATGCCATCGCCGTGCTCACTGCTCATCGAACCACCAAGTCTCAGCACCACCTCCAAAGTTTGTTCCGCGATCCGCCGCATCGAACGGACGCCTTCGCCCGTCTTCAAATCCAGCACCGGGCGAATGTGCAGGCACCCTGCGGATGCATGAGCATAAATTCCACCCTCGGTCCCGTGCTCTGCAAGAATCCTCTCAATCTCACGAACGAATTCGCCGAGCCGCTCGACAGGGATGGCACAGTCCTCGATGAAGGCGACGGGCCGCGCAGACTGCGGGCGCGAATCCAAAATCCCCAAGCCGACTTTGCGGACGTTCCAGACCCGCGCCTGGTCCTCAACCGACTCGGCAATCGTCACTGCCTCGCCCAGACGACGAACCGCCTCCTTCAGGACCTCGAGCCTGTCACCGCTAAACTCAACGACCAGCACTGCGCCGGGATCTCCATTAATCCATCCCATCTGGGCCGCGTACGCAGGGACGGTCCGCGCCAGCCGGAGGATCATCTGCGGGATCAGCTCGATCGCGCTGGGACGAAATTCCAGCAGGCGCAGTACATCATCGCACGCCTCGGCATTACTACCGTACGAGAGAATGCCAAGGATGGTATGTTTCGGTTTTTCAACGAGATTGACTCTGGCGCGGTGAATGACGGCCAACGTCCCCTCGCTGCCTGCCAGTAAATGGGATAGATTGAAAGATGAGGGTTGCAGATTTGCGGGATAGTTTTTACCAATCCATTGCGGCGGGCGGGAAGGCGACCAGGGTAATAAATAATCCAAACGATAGCCCGCGGAATTGCGCCAGGATTTTGGATAATTACGTTTGATCGTCTCCGCGTACTTCGCGCGGATCTCCCGTATCGCCGAAATCACTGCAGAATGACGACTATCTGCTGATGACCGGGCGTTGTCCACTGATGATGGTCCGCTGATTTCTCCCCACGTTGCAAGGCTCCCGTCCGCCATGACCACATCCGCCGAAATCAAATGGTCGGCGGACATGCCATACAGGATCGAATGTGCGCCCGTGGCATTGTTGGCAATTACGCCACCCATTGTGGCGCGTTCCGCGGAAGCGGGGTCCGGGCCAAAGAGCAAACCAAATTTAGCGGCGGCACGGTTCAAGTTCGAAAGGACGACGCCTGGCTCGACGATGGCTGTTCGGGATTCGGGATCGATCTCGACAATAGAATCCATCCAGCGGGAGCAGTCCAGAATCAGCGCCTCACCGACCGCCTGTCCCGCCAGCGATGAGCCTGACCCGCGCGGCAGGATCGGCACTTTGTATTTTGCCGCCAGTTCCACCACGGCAATCAAATCCTCTCGTATTTTGGGAAGAACGACACCAAGCGGTTCCACCTGATATATCGAAGCATCGGTGCTGTATAGAATTCGGGAAGCAGGATCGAGGCGAATGTCGCCCGTAAATCGCCTTGCAAGCTCGTTAACGAAATCTGGATTCAAAGACATGGCACAATTCTAACGCAAAGACCCCAAAGGATTTATAACCTTCGGGGCCCGGTAAATTTTCGATTACCGACTATTTCGCCTTTCCCTGATTTGCCACTGCCGCAGCCTTCTTGGCAGCTTCCTCGGCGTTGCCAAGATAATAGCTTCTGATGGGCTTCAGCTCGTCATCCAACTCATAAACCAGAGGGATGCCGGTGGGAATGTTGAACTCCGTAATCTCCGCGTCTGAAATGTTATCCAGGTATTTAACCAGCGCTCGCAGACTGTTTCCATGCGCCGCGACCAGGACCCTCTTCCCCGATTTGATCGTGGGAGCCAGCGTCGAATGCCAGTAAGGGAGCACCCGTTCCAGCGTGATCTTGAGCGACTCGGTTGCAGGCAGTTGTTCGGGAGTCAAAGAGGCGTAGCGCGGGTCGAATTTGGGATGACGCTCGTCGGTCAATTCCAGAGCGGGAGGTGGAACATCGTAACTGCGCCGCCACACCTTTACCTGCGCCTCACCGAATTTTTCCGCCATCTCGGACTTGTTTAATCCCTGCAACGCGCCATAGTGGCGCTCATTCAACTGCCACGCATTGACAACAGGAATCCACTCCAGGCTCATCTCCTCCAAAATGATCCAAAGCGTCTGAATGGCGCGCCGCAAAACGGAAGTGAAGGCCACATCAAAAAGATATCCGCCTTCCTTCAACAACCGTCCGGCTTCAATCGCCTCCGCCCTGCCCTGCTCGGTCAACCCGACATCCGTCCAACCCGTGAAGCGATTTTCGAGGTTCCAAATGCTTTGCCCATGACGAACCAGGGTTAATGTATACATGCACAATTCCTTTGATTCTTATTTGAATCGACGATTGACCGTAGTCAATGCGTCAAGCAGTTCCTGCCGCAAGTGTGACGAGGCCGTTGTATCCACAGAATAAATATCTTTCTTCTCTTCGAGGTCTTTTTCCAGGTCGTAAAACTCGAAAATATCTGTGTATTTCCTGTACCCTGAATAATATATCAGCTTTTGGTGGCCCTTGACGAGTGAAATCGTGGCAGTTGTGAGAGGCTGGAAAGCGTAATTTTCCTTCGCCTCGACCGAGAAAACCCCTCGCTGAGGGTCTTCAACTCCGCCAAAACCGGGGAGGACCTGCCCGTCAAGTGTGTCGGGAAGCTCTTTTCCTGCAATCGTCAACAACGTTGGAACAATGTCTGTACTGCTTGTTGGCGTGTGCACATCAAAGCGCGTTTTTTGTCCGGGAGAAGAGATTAAGAGAGGAATGCGCATCACGGGATCGTAAAGCAAGGCCGTGCCGTGACCGACCTCCCCGCGCTCAAACACCTCACCGTGGTCGGATGTCAAAACAAGATAGCTGTTATCCAAAACCCCGGACGCATCAAGCGAATCAAGCAATCGCCCAAATTCGGCATCCACATTGGCAATGTACTCATCGTAACGCGCACGCTTTTCATTCAACTCTTTCTGTGAGTATCGCATGTACGACAAGGGGTGGCGCGGTTTGAATGGAACGTCAATTTCAGCGAAGATGTCAACAAAGTCTTTTCGCGGGCAGTATGGACCGTGCGGGGAGAAGAGATGAAAATACGCGAACAGCGGGCGCGGGGAGTTCACCGACTTCTGTATAATATCAGCAAGACCGGCGTAGACCTCATCGTTCAAGAAGTAATAATACATCCCGTTGAACGGAATCCCGAATGGATAATCCTCCGATGGCTTTTGCAGATCCCTCGTAGACTGTTCAGTAAATATATTAAGCGCCCCAAGGAACAGTGAGCCGGGTATAGGGGTCAGGTCCTTATGAGTCGAGCCCAGAAATTCATCGTACGAGTAATATCCCATGACCGAGTCCAGGGGCATGTGAGGGGCGAATAACGGCCTCTTTGTCCTATGACTGAATGAGGTGGTCGGAATATGATCATCCAAACCGACGCTAAACTGGCGCAACAAAAGATCGGCCCAAAGATTCTGAGCGAATGCAATCCTGTGGTATTCGTCGCCAATCAACTGGAAGATATTATGCCCGGCCAAATTCCGCCCCACAATGCCACCCAAATTGATGGCACGATGAGTCCATGGATATAGCCCGGTTAGGAGCGTGGCGGTACCGGTCGTAGTAAAGCTGCCTCCCGAAAAGTGTGAATGATATACATTGGCGCGCGACGCGAATCTCGCGAAATTAGGGGTCGTTTCGCGCCCGTAACCATACAGAGACAAATGACGCGCTGACATTGCGTCAAAAACAAAAATGAGAATATTCGGCCTGACCGAGTTGCCTGTATCGCGCAGACCCGGAAACTGGCCGGCGCCCGCCATGACCGCGCCTGCCGAAGAGACCGCCAGCAATTTGAGAAAATCACGCCTGCTAAGTTTTCCCGAAGTATGCATTAGAATAGATTCCTAATCGCAACAACCAGCAGGGCCAGTATGGAAATGGGAGCCAAGAGGTATGGAAACACAACAAGCTGATCCGAAATCCACACTATGGCCAGGCGTGCCCGGCGCACCTTCTCCGAAAGGAAAGAAAGCACAGCGAAGACAGCCGATGCCGCCACGATGATGACCAGCCAACCTGAGAACGGCCCGATCATTGTGCTTTTGGCATTCGTATAAAAACTCAACCAGCCCATCAGGCCGCCCAAAACACAAAACGCAATAAGCGACCCGCGTACAACGAACTTATCCAGAAGGATTCTTGGAGGCAACACAACACACAGCAGCACCAGCAAGGCGATAACGGCGAGGCTCTCGAAAAAATTCGTGAGGATGGAATAAGAATAGATAACCAAAATCTCACCCAGGGTAAGATAATGCAGCCAGGATGGCAGCTTCCATAAAAAGGCCACAGCCGTCCAGCCGTAAATCATGGACAGAGTGACTGCATATACTGGTAATATTTCTTGAAATTGCGGTAAACGTCTTAACATGTCGCCTTTTATTCCTGCTCAGCCACCAGACGATTTCGATACAACTGGCTGCTCGGGATAGAAAGCATGCTTCCTGTATCCAGGGGAACACGCAAAAAGTCAACGATGCGGCCACAAAAGGGCCCGGGGTCATTCATTAGTGCGTTATAGTTTACATATATCACTTCCATGTTCGGTTGCCGTACCAGCCACGATCTAATGATTGCCAGATGCTTACGGAATTGCGCCTCCATCACTGCGTCATCTACCTGCGATGATTCGTTTCTGTGCGACAACATCTTCCGTTGAGACGCCAAGATTTCCTTGATTTCCCGTTCCATGAAAATAACTTTATAAGAATACTCATAGGGCAGGTATTCCAACAACGACGAAATGATCTTCACAACCTTGCCACCCGCGTCCTTTAACCAGGCCGTATCCCCGTCCGCCATTCGTTTCGCAGCTTCCAGCTCAAAATACCCATTGGGATTATCATCGTCCGCCTGGCGTTTTTCATCGGTCAAAATTGGCAGGCCGCCAGCCGCCAACATTTTCATCATCATGGAAGTGCCAGATCGGGGAAGACCCGAAACAACGACTATCGGCTTGACGGCTTTGTTCTGCTTGCTGAAGGCCGAAGAAAAGAGACTCTTCACTAGAGATACCCCAGGCCCTTCAGCCGTTCTTCGATATCTTTTTGACCCTCGCGCCCCAACCGGGAAGGCGGCTTTAGGTGAGACTGATCGAGATGCTTGCCGATTGCCAGGAATGGAACATCGCGGAAGGAAATCCCGCCGAAGTCCTGCAAATCGCGATTTGCAAAGATCACGCCGGGGACGATATCCGCGTCCATACAATGGTCGGCCCCCCAATGATCGAAGTTGGGCTCCAGAGAGACCTCGGGGATTTTGCCGAGGCCGGTCTCGGCGGAGGCGCGGTATCCCGCCGCATATCCAACCAGGAGGTCCGGACCGAAACGAGCGTAAGGTCCAGAGTAAACCTCATGCTTCAGGCGGACTCTTTCGACAACCGAATCCCCGCGAGAATCCTTCCACAGTAATAGCTTTTCTTTGATCTCATTAAGCGTCGACTCAACCCGATCGGCCGGCACACTTCCCCTTCCCTCCCTGCCGCGGATGTTAATATAAATGCTATTTAAGCCGAAAGCATAGGCGCTTGTATTCTCCCAATCCGCACCGGCGAGATCGCTTATGGAGGCCTCATCCCCAATCGCGAGGTGTCCATTTTCCACCAACCAGCGATTCAGGTGAACTTTATTCCTGAAGTCGCAAAACCCGTGGTCGGACATAATCAGGAATCGATGCTTGTGATCCCAATCGGAAACCTTAACCTGAACATCCCCTACAAAGCGATCGAGGCGCTTGTACCAATCACGCACGATGTCTTGCCGATCATGGAAAAACATGTGTTGAATGCGATCCAGACAATCAAAAACACCCGCCAACACCCCTTCTTTGAAATCACCCATTAAGTGATACAGAATCTGAACTCGCTGGTTGAAAATCATTTGACACAAATCAAGGAACTGTTCATCGGTGATGCAACCGTCTTCCAATCCTGTGGTATCTTGCGGCCAGCCAAGAGTGAGATAGGGACCAACATCCTTCCAAAGTTTCTTGGCAAAAGCCGCAGTAGACGCATAATGCCATGTGGAATGCAATGGATGAATTTGCAGAGGCAGGGCATAGAATCGAACCACCCCATGCAGGTTCGTCAACATAACCCGCGTAATTGCATGGACGGTTAGCAATGCTCCCGCCTTGAAACGCAACTCGACGATTGGGCTCCATTCGCCAACACGCAACAGGATTCTCTGCCCGCCAATGGTAAGACTTGCCGTATTGCGATCAATTACATCGAGGGCGACTGGCAATACAGCAGGGCGAGGCCCGGACTTACTTTGAATCTGGGGACCCGAGAGATTGGCGACAAAGCGGCCTTTTCCATCCGACACCAGTTTCTCGACCCCGACTTTTTTCTTTGTTTCAGGTTCCGTCGAGAATAACGTACCCACACCTAATTGACCGCGGATATCGGGCGTCCCAAGACCCGGCAATGTCATCACAGGTACATCGAGCCGCGCCGGGAACATGGCAGGCCACCAAAGGGCGGTCGCTGGATACCCTAATTCCGCTGCTGCCTCGAAAAATGTTTTCGCAATATAAGGTGAGATGAATTGTTCCCCAAACGCACCTTTACGCATCGGCAGGATCGAAACATACGGTGTATAAGTTGCAGGGTCGCGCTGGACGAAATCAAAAATACCGTGACCACCCGGATCGGCGCCGGTGGCAATACAAGTCCAGGAAACTTCCGTTTGTGGCGGGGAAGATACCATGAGCCTGGAATACCCTCCCCACTGATTGAATTTCTCAAGATTGGGCAACTGATTCAGCCCCGCCATTTCCTCGAAAATAGCCGGACTAAACGAGTCGAAGCCCAGTATCAATGTTTTCATGGAAAACAGACACTATCGCCGGGTCTCGTCTTCTTCATCCTTGCGAGCGCGGCGACGCAAGCGCGCGATTCCCTCACGGATCTTGCGGGAAAACAAAAATAGCGCACCGGAAATTACAGCCACGATGCCAGCCAGAGCTTGAAAAAGGATACCGCCAGTATTGGGATCAATATACATTATCTGCTCCTTACTTTTCGAGGTGGGTTTATACCCCACCTGCAATGAAAAGTCAATTGCCTCGATTTTATCGTCCGCAACAGCAATGTAGTAGAATTCGCCTATGCCCAGCGACGATGTCACCCCCATCCGCCAACAGTATCTCGATATCAAAAAAGACTATCCGAACGCGATCCTCTTCTTTCGCCTTGGCGACTTCTACGAGACTTTCGACGAGGACGCCGAGATCACCGCGCGCGAACTTGACATCGTCCTGACTTCGCGCCCGGTCGGCAAAGGGATTCGCGCTCCGCTGGCAGGCATCCCTTATCACGCGGTCGAAAACTACCTGGCGCGCCTCATCGAAAAAGGCTATCACGTCGCCATTTGCGAACAGGTCGGCGACCAGCCCATGAAGGGTATTTTCCCGCGCAAGGTGGTGCGCGTGGTGACGCCGGGGACAGTGACCGAGCCGGGACTCCTGCCGGGCGACTCGAACAACTACCTCGCCTCGGTCGTTCTGGACGAGAAATCTGCTTCCGTTTCATTTGCCGACATCACCACCGGCGAGTTCGCCGTCACCGAACTGCCCGTCGAAGCCCTGCGCGCCGAACTGACACGCCTGCATCCTGCCGAAATCCTGCATCCCGACAACCAAGCCCTCCCCCTCCCCGATGGAAATGGGCTGGGCCACTTTACAAAATATCCTGCATGGAGGTTCGAGCCGGGCAAATGCGAAGAGACCCTGCTCATCCATTTCAAAGCCGCCGCGCTGGACGGGTTTGGACTCAAGGGACATGCCCTCGCTGTCCGCGCCGCGGGCGCAATCCTGCAATATCTGAAAGACACACAACCCGATTCGCTCGCCCTGCTCACGGGTTTGCGGTTCTATAGCCTGGGCGAGTTCATGACCATTGACGCATCCACGCGCCGAAACCTCGAATTGGACGAAACCCTGCGCGGCGAAAGAAAAGGTTCACTGCTGGGCACGCTCGATTACACGGTCACACCCATGGGCAGACGGTTGATTCACCAATGGGTCAGCCAGCCGTTATTGAGCGCGGAAAAGATCAGGCAAAGACAGGACGGCGTGGAGTATTTCGTACAAAACGGCATGGCCCGCGTCGAAGTGCGCGCCGCGCTCAAACCGCTGGGCGATCTCGAACGGCTTGTCAACCGTGTCCTCGCCGGTCATGCCCAGCCGCGCGACCTGGTGGCTATTCGCAGTACGTTGATGGGGATTCCGAAGGTGGTAGCGGCGAGAGGAGATAAGCAAGCAAGCCGGTTGCCCGTTCCTGAAACGCACGAGAACGAGTTGGCGCTTCTTCAGAATGCAATTGACGACGACCCGCCCGCCACTCTCCAAAACACAGGCATCATCCGCGCGGGATATTCCCCAGAATTGGACGGCGTGATTGAAGCCTCCAAGCATGCGCGCGACTGGATCGCGAATCTCGAATCGGTGGAACGCGAGCGGACGGGGATCAAAACGCTCAAGGTGGGCTACAACAAGGTATTCGGCTACTACATCGAGGTCTCGCGCGGCGCGGCAGACAAGGCGCCCGAACATTACATTCGCAAACAGACGCTGGTCAACGCAGAGCGATTCATCACGCCCGAAATGAAGGAATATGAAACGCTCGTATTGAACGCCGAGGGGCGCATCCGCGAGATCGAACTACGGCTGTTTCGTGAAGTCTGCGCGGAGTTATCGAAGACGGCATACCAATTGCTGTCCACGGCGCGGGCGCTGGCGGAACTGGACGTGTTGTCTGCCCTCGCCGAGGCCGCGGCCCTCGGAGGCTACACCCGGCCCGAGGTCCATGAAGGAAGCGAAATCGAGATCCGCGAGGGGCGGCATCCTGTTGTCGAACAGAGTCTGCGCGGCGAGCGGTATGTCCCCAACGATGTCGTCTTCGAAAAAGGCGAGATCATCCGCGTCATCACCGGGCCGAACATGTCAGGCAAGTCCACCTATTTGCGCCAGACGGCGTTGATTGTGCTGATGGCACAGATGGGATCGTTCGTGCCCGCGGGCTTTGCAAGAATCGGACTCGTTGATCGGATCTTCACGCGCATCGGCGCGCAGGATGAAATCCACGCGGGACAGTCCACGTTCATGGTGGAGATGATCGAGGCCGCCAACATCCTGCACCACGCGACGCCGCGCTCGCTGTTGATTTTGGACGAGATCGGCCGCGGCACTTCGACCTACGACGGCGTCTCGATTGCATGGGGAATGATCGAGTATATTCACAATCACCCGCATTTGCGCGCAAAAACCCTGTTCGCCACACATTATCATGAATTGACCCAGTTGGCCGACCTGCTGCCCGGGGTGAGAAATTACAACGTGGCCGTCACCGAGGCGGATAACAAAGTGGTGTTCCTGCACAAGATCGTCCCCGGCGGCGCGGACAAATCCTACGGCATCCACGTGGCGCAACTGGCGGGATTGCCTGCGCCGGTCATCGCGCGCGCCAACGAGATCATGGCCGAACTCGAAAAGACCTCGGGGCGGGCCGTGAGAATCAATCCGCACGCCGCGCAGCAGGTCGCGCTGTTCCCGGAGACCAGCCCCCTGCTGGATGAGTTGAAAGCGGTGGATGTGAACTTGCTCTCGCCCATTGAGGCGTTGAACAAACTATTCGAGTGGCAGAAAAAATTCCTGACGTAAGGAACCACTCGCGGCGCCGACAACGAGGGAATTCCAGCAGGCAAAAGAGGAAACCAAATGCTGAAGAGGCTAGTATCCCAGAACGACATCGGACTGTTATTCGCGGGGGCGGGAGTGATATTCGGGGCCTGGCTGCGCCTCCTGCCCGCCTCCCTCGCCCCCTTCCCCCTCAACGACGGTGGCCTGTTCCATGTGATGCTGAATGGACTGATCGAAAACGGCTTCCGCCTGCCGCAAATCGTGGAATACAACGGACTGGCCATCCCCTTTGCCTACCCCCCTCTGCCGTTTTACGTCGGCGGCTGGATTGCGTATACATTCGACTTTTCCCTGCTGGAACTCCTGCGCTGGCTGCCCGCCGTCGTCACCGCGCTGACCGTCATCGCGTTCTTCGGCCTGGCCCGAACGCTTCTCCAATCGGACTTTGAGGCTGGTCTCGCCACCCTGGTCTTTGCCTTCATCCCGCGCGCCCTCACGTGGATGCTGATGGGCGGCGGCCTGACGCGCAGCTTCGGCGAATTGTTCTTCATCCTTGCCGCCAGATATATTTATATCGCGTTTACCACTACCCAAACCAAGGATCGCGCGCTTGCCGCTATTTTTTCCTCGCTGGTCGTCTTGAGCCATCCCGAGGCGGCGCTCCACGCGATGGGTTTTGCACTACTCGCGTGGCTCTTTAAGGCGCGCAACATCGAGGGCGCGAAAAAAGCCCTGGCCATCGCCGCAGGCGTGCTCGTCCTGACCGCCCCATGGTGGATCGTCATGCTGGGGCGATATGGACTATCTCCTTATCTGTCCGCCGCACAGACGGGAGACCAAAATATGCTGGATCTCATTTCGGTCTTTCTGGTTGCCGCCTCCGAGGAGCCCTATCTGACGCCAATTGCCGTCCTTGGTTTCCTCGGTATATTCACAGCCATCGAGCGCCGCGAATATCTATTGCCTGCCATGTTTTTCTTTCCCTTCATCCTGGAACCGCGCAACGCAGCCAATGTGGCTATCGTTTTCCTCGCCATGCTGGCCGCACTGGCGCTTGCGCCATATGTCCGTCCCGCATTCAAGATGCAGGAATCAGGCAGCAACCAAACCAAAATTCATCCGCTCGGCGCGCGGGTATTCACAGTGGTCATCCTTCTTGCGTTTTTCATGAACGCTACATTCGTAGCCACGCGGGCCTCCAACAATCACTTAAGCAATGGGACACTGGAGGCTTTCGCGTGGGTCGAACAAAACACACCGCTCGAAAGCCGCTTCGTCGTCATGACCGGAGAGACCGAAAATTTCTGCGATCCTGTCCAGGAATGGTTCCCCGCGCTTACCAGCCGCGTCAGCCAAACCACACCTCAGGGGCGGGAATGGCTGGACGGCGAAACGTTCGCGGAGTTCAAGGAGGATTTAATCATACTCCAGCGTTGCCTAGATAAAGATGCCGCCTGTCTCGAAAGGCAGGCTTCTAAAATGAAACTTGAGCACGACTACCTGTTTATTCAGCGAAATTCCACCGCGCGCGTGTTCTGCATCCCCCGCGGCGCGATCATGCGCGGCGGCAACCTGATCCTGTCCATCGTCACACAACTGCCCGCCCGCTACGAACAGGTCTATTTCACGGACGATGTCGCCATCTACAGACGAAATCCCTAGACCCGCGCAGGGCAAGACCCTGCCCTACAAAAACAACAAGGAGGCTTTTCCAGCCTCCTTGTTTTCATCCACAACTTATTTCATCGCCTGTGCGGGCGCCTTCGAGCGGATCACGGCCCAGGCCAGCACCAACAGAAGAAGTCCCGAAATCATCCAAATCACGATCTGGGCCGCGCCTTGTGCACGGGCATACTGCACGACGATCGGTGCAATGATGACCGACACCAAGTTGACCACTTTGATCATCGGATTCAGCGCCGGCCCGGCCGTGTCCTTGAATGGATCGCCGACCGTGTCGCCCACCACACCGGCCTTGTGGCGCTCGGAGCCTTTGCCGAGATTCTCAGCGGGCTTCTTCGGCTCGTCTTCGATTAACTTCTTGGCGTTATCCCACGCGCCGCCGGAGTTGTTTAGGAACACCGCCAGCAATTGACCGGAGAGGATGATGCCCGCCAAAAAGCCGCCCAAGGCTTCCACCTGCAACAGTAAACCGACTACGATGGGGGTCACGATGCCGAGCAGGGCAAGCGAAACCAGTTCCTTCTGCGCCGCAGTCGTGGAGATTCCAACTGCCTGCTTATAGTCCGGGGCGACCTTGCCTTCGAGTACGCCCAGTTTGAACTGGCGGCGGACCTCCAGCACGATCAACGAGGCGGCGCGGGAAACAGCCTGAATCGCGAACGAGGAGAACAGCCACGGCAGCGCGCCGCCGATCAGCATCCCAACGAAGACCTGCGGAATGTCCACGCGGATGCCGATGGACTTGATCTGCTCCGCCAGCGGGATGCCGAGTGTCTCCTGCGCGCGGCTCACGTCCACAAGGAACGAGCCGAACAGCGACACTGCCGCGATGACCGCCGAGCCGATGGCCACGCCCTTGGTGATGGCTTTGGTGGTGTTGCCCACCGCGTCCAGGTCGGCCATGATCTGCTGTGCGTCCTTGGTTTCCTTGTCTTCCATCCCGTGCCAGGCCATTTCGCCGATGCCGTTGGCATTGTCTGAGATCGGACCGAAGGAATCCATTGCCACATTGTTGCCGGTTAAAGTCAACATGCCAATGCCGGTCATAGCGACACCGTACAGGATGAAATTGACACGTTCGACTCCGGTCACCCCGGGGATCGTGCCCATGATGAAAATCGAGGCAACAATGGTCAGGGCAATGACAATCACCGACCAAACCGATGATTCGAAGCCGACTGCCACACCCTGCAAAATCAGCGTGGCCGGGCCGGTGTCGGCCGACTTCTTGATATCCTTGACCGGCGAATTATGCGTACTTGTAAAATACTCTGTCAGGCGGTCAATCAAAATGGCGAGCAGAACGCCCACCGCTACCGCCGTCGGGACTCGCCACCAGCCGCCGTATTGCGCCATGGCAGAATTGTTCAGGTAGAAGAAGCCGGCGCCAAAGAACATCGCCGCCGAAATCGCGGCAGAAGAGAGGAAACCGCGGAAGATAGCCGCCATCGCGTCGCCGCTCTTGCCGGGTCCGCCTCGCACCACATACGTCCCGATAATGGAGGAAAGCACACCGATGCCGCGCACAATAAGCGGGAAGATGATCCATTCGAGGCGGCCGGTGAACGCGTGCAATGCCAGGCCCAAGATCAGACCGGAGACGATGGTCACTTCGTAGGACTCGAAAATATCTGCCGCCATACCAGCACAGTCACCGACATTATCGCCGACTAGGTCCGCCACCACCGCAGGATTCCTCGGATCGTCCTCAGGGATGCCTGCTTCCACTTTGCCAACCAAGTCTGCGCCTACATCCGCGGCCTTGGTGTAAATGCCGCCGCCTACGCGCATGAACAGGGCCAGGAGTGTGCCGCCGAAGCCAAATCCAAGCAGGGCGTCCGGCGCGGCGATGCCGAGGACGATGAAAATGACTGTCCCGCCGAGCAGGCCCAGGCCATCGGTCAACATGCCGGTGATCGTCCCAGCGCGGTAAGCGATGCGGAGTGAGTCGTCAAAGGATTTGCGCGAAGCCGCCGCCACACGAACGTTGCCTTCCACAGCCATACGCATACCGATTTGCCCAACCGCCAGTGAGAAGGACGCCCCCATGATGAAAGCCGCGGCGCGTGCCAGCCCAATGATGAGCTTAATTCGGTCGTCGGTCATGCCATGGAAGCGTTCCTGCGCCTCGGGCGAGGGCGGAACCACATACACGGACAGGAACAGGGCGATGGTCAACACGCCAATCAGCGGCAGGATGGATTTCAACTGCCGCCCCAGATAGGCATTCGCACCGTCGCGGATTGCACTCCACACTTCCTGCATCTTGGCCGTGCCTTTATCCTCGCGCAGAATTTGCGAGCGCAAAAAGACTGCGTACGCCAAGCCGAGAATGGCGATGCCAAACACAGCCCAGATCGCAATCGTCTCAAAAATGCTCAATCCCATGGTAAACATCGAGGGCTTTCCTCCCGGAAACAAAAATTCAGGCGCTGGGCGCCCGTTGACAGGCAGATTGTACAGGCGCAAACAGGATGTGTCAAGAATTTTGATCTTCCCTTCCAGCGGTCGTTCTCTCCTTGTTTTTGTGTTGACATCCGATTTTTATTCTGATAAGATATATCAACTTTTCAAGGCTCCATCAAGGAGAATCAATGTTACAGGAATTGGAAGTCCAAACTTTGACCGTTTCCCCCGCGGCCGCCCAGGCCGTGCGTGATATTTTGACCGAACGCAAACTGGACGGATACGCTTTACGTGTGTATGTTGCAGGCGGAGGCTGTTGCGGCGTTCAATTTGGCATGGCTCTCGATAACAGCTTTCGCGATGCGGACCGAACCTTCGACACCGAAGGCATCAAAGTCGTCGTGGATGATGTGTCTCTAGACTACCTGCGCGGTGCCCGCATTGACTTTGTGAACGACCCCCAACGAGGCACCGGCTTCATCGTGGACAGCCCCGGCACCAAACATGCGCATGACGAGGGCGGCTGCGCCTGCGGCGGCTCATGCACCTGTAATAACTGACCTAAAACAAAACCGACCGGTGCTTCCGGTCGGTTTTCTGTCGGTGCTACTCACCTTCCGCGCAGGAAGGAAATCAGCGCCCCAAACAAACCTAGAAAGCCGAAAATAAAGATTAACAAGCCCATGGGAAAACGGGTTGCACTGCCCGATTCGTCCACGAAGGCAGGACGATCCACCGGCGCGGGAGGTGTAAAAGTTGGAAGACGCGTGGGCGTCTGCGGAACAATGAAGGCCGCAGCCAGGGTTGGATCAATGGTGGGCGTCGCTAGCGGAGTCGGGGTAGGCGGGGCCTCCACAATGGGCAAAAAAACCTGGGACGTGAGAGAGACGTTCGGCGCGTACACCCACCCAACATTGCCGGGCACGCCAAAATAGTAAATCTGAATCCAATCCCCGCCCGGCGAGCGTCCCAACGCGGGTGCAGACTGCCCGCTAAGCAGGATGCCGATCTTGGGATAGAAAAATGAACTCGGCCCGGAACGCACGTTGACGAACTCCTGATCCAGATTGACCGTGATGAACGGCCCGGAGGCAGTGCCGGTTACAGTGGGAATGGAGCCTGTCGGCTGCTGGGCCAGGACCACGCCCGGGGCGGGAGCCGCAAGCAAAAGCCCCGCGACGGCAATGAATGTGAAAAATCCCAGGAAGAATCTGAAACCTGCGAGACGCATTTTCGTTAGACTCCAAAGAACAGAGCGAACGAGATTATAATCGAAAACATGGACCGACGAATTTTTCACGGCAACATCACCCCCACCGATTTGGCACAGGCCTTGCTGGCAGAATTCAATCGTGGAAATCTGCGTGCACAGGTGCTCGGCCATAGCGACAATCTGGCCGTGCAAATCGGCACTCATCCGGGCGCCATGTCTGGCGGGCAAACCGCGCTGACAGTCACCATTCAAAAAGCACCCGACGGCGTGCTTGTGCAGATGGGCCAGCAGGCCTGGATGGGCACCGCCGCCAGCCTGGGCTGGACCGCACTGGCCGCGTTACGCAATCCGCTGAGCCTGCTCGGTCGACTCGACGACCTTGCCCAGGATTTTGAAAACCTGCAATTAAGCGAACAGGTGTGGCAGGTTGTGGCTCGCGCTACACAGGCCGCTGGCGCCTCGCATGAACTCTCCGAGCGCATGAGGCGAACGACCTGCGATTATTGTGGCGCGGCCAACCCACATGGTGCGGCAACTTGTGTGGCCTGCGGCGCGCCGCTGGGAAATGTCACACCCACGGCATGCGGGAATTGCGGCTTCGTCGTTCTGCGCGGTGAAAAGACCTGTCCAAACTGCGGAAAGGCAATCTAGTCAAGAGGCGGCTGTTGGCCGCCTCTATTTTTTATAAACCTCCGGGTTGACACAATTCGGCAACAGCCTTCCCTTCAATCCTGCCAAAAGATTTTCGCAGGCCATCTCCGCCATGCGCCGCCGCGCGCCGTGTGTTGCCGAACCGATATGCGGCACGATGAAGCAATTCGACAGCCCATAAAGTGAATGATCTGGCGGCAATGGTTCTGGATCGGTCACATCCAGCGCGGCGGCCGCGATCCATTTTTCAGAGAGGGCGCGCACCAGCGCGTCGGTTTGAATAATGGGGCCGCGCGCCGCGTTGACCAGGATCGCAGAGGACTTCATCTTTCGCAAAGCGGATTCGTCAATCAGCCCGCGCGTTTCATTGGTCAGCGGGCAATGCAAACTGACAAAATCGCTCATCGCCAGCAATTCATCGAACGAAACGGACCGCGCCCCCGTCTGCGTTTCGGTTTCTGGACCTGAGGTTGGATCGTAGAACACCAGGCGGAGTCCAAACCCGCGTGCCCGCTCCGCCACCGCCCGCCCGATCTTCCCCATCCCGACGATCCCAAGTGTTGCGTCACGCAGGTCCACACCCAGCCAGCCCGTCGGCGACCAGGTCGTCCAGCGGCCATCCCGCGCGTCGCGCGAGGCTTCGGGCAGGCGGCGCGCCGCGGCAAGCAGGAGCGCCATCGTCAGGTCGGCGGTGGCGTCGGTCAACGCGCCGGGCGTATTGCCGACCGGAATCCCGCGCCGCGTGCAGGCCGCCACGTCAATATTGTCCACGCCGACAGCCATGTTACTGACCACGCGCAGGCGCGGCATCTTCGCGAGGAGTTCCTCACGGATGGGGATGGTGAGCAGGCAGAATAATCCCTCCGCCTCGTGCAAGTGCGCTTCCAAGTCAGGCGCGAGGCGGGTAGCATCCTTTGGGCCGACAATGGCGCGCACGCAGCCCGCGAGGATCGTCATCCATTCAGCGGGCAAAGTATGGGAAATGAGAACCAGAGGCAGGTCAGCCATAAATCCCTCACCGAAACGCGAACAGAAAAACAAGATCGTTGACATTCGTACCCGTTGAAGCGGTGATGAGCAAATCATTCAATGGTGCGAAGAAGCGATACGAATCGTTGCGACACAGAAAATCGGCCGCGTCGAGACCGAGAGCGCGGGCGCGCGACACGGTTTGTCCGTTTACGGCCGCGCCCGCCGCGCCGGTGGTCCCGTCGTCACCGTCGGTGGCAAGCGAGACCAGCAGAACATTTTCGAGGCCGTCCATTTCAAGCGCGGCGGCCAATGCCAATTCCTGATTGCGACCGCCGAGGCCCTCGCCGGTCACAGTGACCGTCGTCTCGCCGCCCGCGATCAGGCACAGCGGACGCGGGGAGGACTGGCGCAGTTCCCCCGCCAGCATCCGCCCGGCATCGCACGCCTCGCCTCGAAGGGCAGTCGTCAGCACGCGCGCGTGGAATCCCTCGCGCGCGGCTTGTTCCCGCGCCGCCTCAGCCGCTTGCGCATTCGAGCCGACGATCACGTTTTGAACGTGCGCGAACGATTCACCCGGACGCGGCGCGGTCGGCCCGGAGGCGATCACGTCAATCCTGTCGCCAATCACGTCCGAGAGAATCAGGCTGACGACCTTTGCAGGATAGGCCATACGCGCCAGACCGCCACCTTTCAATGTGTCGAGTTTCTGGCGGGCTTCATTCAACTCGAAGATGGATGCACCGCTTCGCATCAGGTCAAAGGTGGTTTTCCTGATCACATCTAATGTGAGGCCGTCACGCGGGACGGTCATGAGCGCGGACGCACCGCCGGAGATGAGGCAGATGAGCAGATCATCCGGGCGAAGTCGAGCGAGCAACTCGAGGACACTTTGTCCCGCCCGCAGACTGCGCTCGTCCGGCAGGGGATGACCGGCCTCCATAACGGTCAGCCGGCCCAGGCTCCCGCGTGAGGCGTGCTTGGTGATGACGAGGCCGCCGCTGAGGCGGTCTTCCACGAGAGGCAGGATTCCCTCCGCCATGCCAATCGCCGCCTTGCCGATGGCAAGCACGTAAACGCGCCCTGCCCCGCCCAAATCATAATGCTGGCCGAGAACATCCAGCGTTTTCCCCGCGCGGAAGACAGCGTGCCGTACCGCGTCGACAGGGTCGGCGGCGTGCAACGCCATAGATAGAATCCGCTGAACCGCTTCCGCCCGCGGACAGGAAACGATGGAAGCGGCGTCGAAAGCGAACATGTCCCCATCATAGCACGGGCTTGCAGAAATGCGGGCAAGCCTCTATAATTCTTCTAAACCCATCAGGTGTTTCCATGAAATTGAAACTGGACGAAATCGAGGCGCGCATTCAACAACTGATCGAAGTGCGCATGATGAGTATCCTGCCGGGGAGCAAAGTGGAGGCGACCGTCATCCAGAAACTGGTGGCGGCCATGCAGGATAATCTGATCGAAGCCGAGGGAAATAAGATCGCGCCCAGTCTGTACACACTGGTGACCGGGCCGGGCCAGAGCGAACTCTGGAAGGACACTCGCGTGGTGGACGCGCTGAACGATGTCCTGCACACAGTAGGACGGGAGGCCGGCCTGCATTTCACCGCGCCGCCCAAATTGAGTTTCTCCACAGATCCCAAACTGGCGAATAACGAGGTAAACGTGGTCGCTTCGCACCCGGCCGAGGGACTGGGCAAAACCCAGGGGATGGAAACCGTCAAGACCGAGGCAGAGGGGGAAGGCGAGGGCATTCCCGAAAATGCATTCCTCATCATTGACGGGGTCAAAATTTTTCCATTGACAGAGATGGTGGTCAACATTGGACGCCGCATGGAAAACCAGCTGGTCATTGACGACCCGCGTATCTCGCGCAACCACGCCCAACTACGCGCCATCAAGGGCCGCTTCGTGATCTTCGACCTGAATTCGACGGGCGGATTGTTCGTCAACGGACAGCGCACCAACCAAAGCGTGCTCTATCCGGGGGACGTGATCTCGCTGGCGGGCGTCTCACTGGTCTTCGGGCAGGATAATCCGCCGCCGCGCCCCGACCTGAAAAACACCGGGCCGTTCTTCTCGCCCACATCCGAACGACCCACCGCCGTGCTCAAAGAGCGCAGTACCATCACCAAAAAGAAAAAATGAGCGCCGTCATTGTCCTGGCCCTGCGGCTGGCACTGGCAGTCGTGCTGTACGGATTTCTGGGCTGGGCACTTATCACCGTATGGCGCGATGTGCAACAAACCAGCGTCCGGCTGAGCACGCGCAAGGTCCCGCCTATCGGGTTGACCCTCAAACACATTCAAGGCGCAAGCCAGCGCTCGTTCCAGCAATCCGAGATCATGCTGGGACGCGACCCGGCCAGCGACGTTCTCTTGAACGATGAGACGGTGTCCGCCCGCCACGCGCGGCTGAGTTATCATCACGGCCAGTGGTGGCTAGAAGACCTCGGCTCGATGAACGGCACCCGCCTCAACGAGGCGCGCCTGACCACGCCGACGGTTGTCACAGACGGCGACCTCATCGAGTGCGGACAAGCCGCCATCCTCGTAAGCCTGGGCGCGCAGGTGATCGTCGAGCCCACTGTACGCCTCCCGTGAATCCAACTCCAAAGACTCGCAACGCACTCGCCGCCCTTCGCCTCTGCTTCGCACCGCTCAGGGCGAATCATTCCGACTACCCCCAAGAATGACCAGACCCATCCAGGCACGCCTGCTCCGCTGGGCGGCCGCGTTTCTCTTTCTCTACTCTCTCATCCTCACCCTCTCACCCTCCGTGCGCGAGAGAGCACTCGAGGTGGATTATCGCCTCTCGCATTGGCTGGGATTTTTAATTTGGGGAATCCTTGCCTTCATCCTGCATCGCGAAGCCTCCAAATCGCTCCCGGATTCCGATCCGTATTTACTGCCGGTAGCCGCACTTCTAAGCGGCTGGGGACTGATGACCATCTGGCGACTGGATTCCACGTTTGGGATGCGCCAACTCGCGTGGTTATGTTTGAGCATTGCACTCGTGATTGTCGTCCTGCGCCTTCCCGCAGACCTCGCTTATTTGCGAAGATATAAATATCTCGCGCTCGCGGGCGGACTGCTCCTCACCACACTGACGCTCCTCTTCGGCACCAATCCCATCGGCATTGGCCCGCGCCTGTGGCTGGGATGCTGTGGGGTGTATTTCCAGCCCTCTGAACCGCTCAAACTTTTGCTGGTCATTTACCTGGCCGCCTATTTCGCCGACCGCTTTCACGTCGGCGCGTTCGATCATTCGCGCCTCGCGCTGATCCTCCCGCTGACCATGCCCACCCTCGTGATGACCGGGGTCGCGCTTGCCATCCTCCTCATCCAACGCGATCTCGGCACGGCGTCCATTTTCCTTGTGCTGTATACCATTCTGCTCTTCGTCGCAAGCGGCAAACGCCGCGTCCTGCTTGTCACCGCCAGCGGCTTGGTCCTCGCCGCGCTGGTCGGTTACTTTTTCATTGACATCGTCCACGTCCGCCTCGTCGCGTGGCTCGACCCGTGGACAGATCCCTCCGGGCGGTCCTATCAGATCATCCAATCCCTGCTGGCCATCGCCAACGGAGGCGCGCTCGGCCGCGGACCCGGGCTGGGCGCGCCCGGCCTGGTCCCGGTAGCCATCTCGGATTTCGTCTTCGCCGCACTGGCGGAGGAGACCGGCCTTCTTGGAGCCGTTGCCCTGCTGGCGCTCTTTGGATTGCTGATCGGCCGCGGCATGCGGGCCGCCCTGCTCGCCCCGGACCGTTTCCGCCGCCTGCTCGCGGCCGGCCTCACCGCTTATCTCGGCGTGCAAGCTTTGCTCATCCTTGGCGGCAACCTGCGCCTGCTCCCGCTGACCGGCGTCACCTTGCCCTTCGTTTCCTACGGCGGATCGTCGCTGGTCACATCGTTTCTGGCCGTGATTCTCCTACTCCGCGTCGGAGGCCAGCCAGACGATGAACCCGCCTCGCTCCCGGACCCGCCGCCGTATCCGCTTCTGGGAGGCTTCTTCCTCCTCGGCCTGACCGCCGCCGCACTCGCCGCCGGCTGGTGGGCCGTGGTCCGCGGGCCCGACCTGCTCACGCGTACCGACAACGCCCGCCGTTCCATCGCGGACCGCTACGTGCCGCGCGGCGACCTGCTCGACCGGCGCAATATGCCCATTACCGTTACGCGCGGCGAGAGGGGTTCCTACATGCGGCAATATCTCTATCCCGCGCTCGCGCCGGTGGTCGGGTACACCGATCCAATCTATGGACAGGGCGGATTGGAAGCCACGCTTGACGACTATCTGCGCGGCCTGCAAGGCAACCCCGCGAGTCTGATCTGGTGGGACCACTTGCTTTACGGCACGCCACCGCCGGGCCTGGACGTCCGTTTGAGCATTGACCTTGATCTGCAAAGACTGGCTGACGAATCACTTGGCGAGCAGGCCGGAGCGGTCGTCCTGCTCAACGCACAGAGCGGCGAGATTCTGGTGATGGCCTCCGCACCGACGTACGACCCGAACCGCCTCGGCGAGATTGGCGAAAATCTGCTCACCGATCCGTCCACGCCGCTGGTCAATCGCGCCGCGCAGGGAAGTTATCCGATTGGCGACGCGCTGGATGTCCTGCAAAGCGCGTACGCGGGTGAGAGCGCCCTGTCATTCAATGAATTGATTTACTTTTATAAAACGCTCGGCTTCCTGGACGCGCCTGAACTGAGACTGCCCGTCGGCACAGCAGACACGGCGGAAAACATCGCCAACTTGCGCATCAGTCCGTTGCAAATGGCGCTGGCGGGGGCGGTTCTCAGCAACGACGGGACGCGTCCCGCCCCGCGCATCGCCCTCGCCGTGGACACGCCCCAACAGGGCTGGGTGATTCTGCCGGCGCTGGGCGATGCGCTAGTAGTGCTGTCCCCCGCGGACGCGAAAGGGGCCGCGCAGGAGAATCTGGCGGAGGGGAGTCCGTATTGGGAATTTTCAGGTCAGGGGACGGACCAAGACAAGATCGTGACGTGGTACGTGAGCGGCACACCCTCCGGCTGGCAGGGCACACCGTTGACGGTGGTTATCCTGATCGAGGCCGATTCGCCGGCCCGCGCCCGCAGCATCGGTCAGGAATTACTGGACGCGGCTCTGGGAGAAGAATGAAACCCGCGCAGTCTTTTCACTGCGAAGGCTGTCCCCAGACAAAACGCCGTGGCTGCATCGCCCTTCGTCTGCCGCTTCGCTCTGCTCAGCGTCCGCTCAGGGCGAAAAGCTTCAACTGCTCCAAAGAAAACGCCGGGGCCGCGTGACCCGGCGTTTCGTCCGGAAAGAGGCGGGGGTTATCCACCTTTGGCGGCTTTGGCCTCGGGCGTGTCGTTGGCACCGTAACCGGGACCGCTTTTGAAGTAGTCGTAGTTGGCCTGGATGTCTTCGCGCAAATTGACCGTCTCGCCGGCCGCGAGCTGGCGAGTATTTTCCATCACGACCTTGACGCCGTGATGGTTGGTGCCCTCGTAATGACCTGTGAGACCGACGCGAGCGATGTACTCGCCGCCCTTGGCAGTGTAGGCTTCGGGCACGTCGTCCTCGGTGAAGATGGCGGAGTACGGGCATTCAGGAATACACGCGCCGCAATCAATGCAGGTATCGGGATCAATGTAATACCAGGGATATTTATCCTGCGGCACGCCGGGGACAATGCACTCGACGGGGCAGACTTCTACGCATCCGCTATCGCGCAGGCAGAGACTGGTGATGATATGGGTCATGGACAACCTCCTTGTGAAGTGAACAGCCTTAGGCCTATTATATCTGCCTTCGCAACGCGCGCAAGATAAAAATTTCGGTGTCCAAAGCCGGGAGACTTTGGACACCGCTGTCACTTAATCTCTTGCAAGAGGAATCGCGAGGTTTATCCCTGGAAGCGGCGGGCGACCTCGTCCCAGTTGACCACATTCCACCAAGCGGTGACGTATTCGGCGCGGCGGTTCTGGTACTTGAGATAGTAAGCATGCTCCCACACATCAATGCCCATGATGGGAGTCATACCCTCGGACATCGGATTGTCCTGATTGGCGGTGGAGACGACAACCAGGCCGCTGCCCTTTTTGACGAGCCAGGCCCAGCCCGATCCGAAGCGGCCGTTGGCGGCTTTCTCGAATTCGGCCTTGAAGTTGTCGAAGGAAGTGAAGGCCGCGTCAATGGCCTTGGCGAGTTCGCCTTTGGGCGCGCCAGCCGCCTTGGGAGTCATGATCTCCCAGAACATGGAATGATTCCACGTCCCGCCGCCGTGATTGCGTACTACGGTGCGGATGTCCTCGGGCACGGCGTTCAAGTCCATGAGCAGGGACTCGAGCGATTTGCCTGCCAGTTCGGGATGCTTCTCGATGGCGCCGTTCAGGTTGGTAACGTAAGCCTGGTGATGTTTGTCGTGGTGGATGGTCATGGTTTGCGCGTCAATGTAGGGTTCGAGCGCGTCCACAGCATAGGGAAGTTTTGGAAGTTCGAAAGCCATTTGTTCTCTCCTTGGGAATGAATCCCGCGTGTGAAATTGGAGTTGGTGACAAAATTGTACCGCCCTATCTGGAAATGTCAAGAATTCGGATAAATTTTAGACAATTATCTAATAAACCTAAAAATCGATGATCGTTTCCTCACAAATACTTTATGGTTAAATAAGGCATGCCCAAAACTCGCGTCGCTTTCGCTCTCTTAATCGCCATCCTGGCCGTCTCCACGGCCAGCATCTTCATCCGCTTCGCACAGACCGAGGCGCCCTCGCTCGTCATTGCCGCGGCGCGGTTAACCCTCGCCAGTTTCATCCTCGCGCCGATTGCCCTCCTGCGTCACCGCGATGAACTGGCTTCTCTCACGCGCCGCGAGTGGATGCTGGCGCTCGCCTCCGGATTCTTCCTCTCCGTTCACTTCGCCTCCTGGATCACTTCACTCGAATACACCACCGTTGCCAGTTCGGTCGTGCTGGTCAGCACGGGGCCGCTCTGGGTGGCGCTCTTGTCCCCCCTCTTCCTGCGCGAGACACCCTCGCGCTGGGTCTGGACAGGGATGGGATTGGCGCTGTTGGGCGGCTTGATCGTGGGACTCAGCGATTCGTGTGCCATCGAAGGATGCCCGCCTCTCGCGGACCTTCTGGCCGGGTCCGCCTTCTACGGCAACTTCCTCGCCCTGGTCGGCGCATGGACAGTGGCTGGCTACTTGTTAATTGGTCGCCGGCTGCGCGCGAAGTTAAGTCTCATGCCATACATCTTCATCGTGTACGGTGCGGCGGCCATCGCACTGGTCGGATATATGCTGTGTGCGAAGCAAAGCCCTTTCGGATATACCTCCGTCATTTACTTATGGCTACTGGCCCTCGCGCTCATCCCCCAACTCATCGGCCACTCCACATACAACTGGGCTTTGCGCTATATCCCCGCGTCGCTGGTATCCATCACGACGCTTGGAGAACCAATCGGCTCCGCGATCCTGGCCTATTTCATCCTGGACGAGACACCGTCCATCCTCACCCTCGGCGGAGGGATTCTGATCCTGGCGGGAATCTACCTTTCGACCAGGGCGTGACGCAAGATTAAACTTGCGCTACCGGCTGTACAGGTAATTCAACTCGCGCAACCGGTCGCGCGTGCCTTCCAGCAGCGCGTCCGCAGGGATGCGCCATTCCCAGTTGCCGCCCAGCCGCGACGGATAATTCATGCGGCCCTCGCCGCCGATATTCAATAAATCCTGCATGGGGGTAAAGGCAAAGACCGCGGTCGAGGCCCAGGCGGCGCGAATCAGGTCCCAGGCAAAGTCGCTCCCGTCCACGCCCAGATAGCGGCGCGCAAAATCTCGCTCGCTCTCCGGCGCGGAGTCGTACCAGCCGCGCGCCGTGTCGTTATCATGAGTCCCCGTATAAACCACGCAGTTCTGTGAAAAGTTGTGAGGCAGGAAGGGATTCTCGGGCTCGGTAAAACCGAATTGCAAAATTTTCATGCCGGGGAATTGGAACTTCTCGCGCAGGTCAACGACATCATCCGTGATGAGCCCCAAGTCTTCGGCCAGGATCGGCAGGCCTGTGCCCGCGACCGCGGAGGTGTTGCCCAGCGCGTTATCCAACGCGGTAAACAGGTCGGCGCCGGGGCCGGGCGCCCAGCGTCCGCGCTCGGCCGTCGGACTGCCGAACGGAACCTCCCAGTAACCGGCAAAACCGCGGAAGTGATCCAGGCGCACGATATCCACCTGTGCGAGAATGGCGCGGAAACGGGCGATCCACCACGTGTAGCCGGTCTCCTTGTGCACGTCCCAGCGGTAGAGCGGATTACCCCACAACTGGCCGGTCGGCGAGAAATAATCGGGCGGGACCCCGGCCACCACAGTGGGCAGACCCTCTTCGTCGAGATGAAACAATTCAGGATTAGCCCACACGTCCGCGCTGTCGTACGCCACGAAGATGGGAATGTCGCCGACGATCTGAACGCCGCGCTGGTTGGCATGGGCACGCAGGGCACGCCATTGGCGGAAGAAGAGAAATTGGTAGAACGAAAAACGCGCAAGCGTGTCCGACAGTTCGAGGCGCGCTTTTTCGAGCGCCTTCGGCTTGCGCTGGCGCAGGGACTTCGGCCAACCGTCCCACGAGCCGCCCCCACGCGACTCCTTGATTGCCATGAAGAGAGCGTAGTCTTCCAGCCAGGAGGCGTTCTCGGCGCAGAAATGGTCATATTCGGCGCGGACAGGTTCGGGGTCCGAAGTGAAGTGGAGGAATGCCCGTTCGAGCAGATTCAACTTCCAACCGATGACGCGGCCATAATCGACGCGGCTATCCGGAAAGTCCATCTTCTCGACCAAATCGTCGGGATGCAGGAATCCATCACGCAGGAGGAAATCGGGACTGATCAAATAGGGATTGCCCGCAAAAGCGGAGAAGCACTGGTAGGGCGAATCGCCGTAGCCGGTCGGGCCGAGCGGAAGGATTTGCCAGAGCCTGCATCCGCTGTCGCCGAGGAAATCCACGAAGCGATAAGCCTCGGGGCCGAGATCGCCGATGCCATAGGGCCCGGGCAGGCTGGTGGGATGCAGGAGAATGCCGGAAGCGCGAGGAAATTTCATGGAGTAGACCTCACCCTTGCCTTCTCCATTTCGCGTTGAACGAGTGCAATGAAGGCAAAGCGCGGAGTGGAGAAGACGAAATCAACTCTTTTCGATCAGAGACAGATACAAATCAAAATATTGAACCGCCGAGCGGTTCCACGAGAAATCTTTGGACATGCCGGCTTTCTGAAGTTCAAGCCAGCGCGCCCGGTCGGAATAGGCCGCCAACGCTTTGAGCAAGCCTGAACGAAACGAAATCGGCGAGGCTTTCTTGAACAGGAAGCCGGTCTTCTCTGTGACCGTGTCCACCAGACCGCCGGCGGCGCGCACCACCGGCACACACCCGTAGCGCATGGCCACCATCTGCGAGAGTCCGCAGGGTTCGTAACGCGAGGGCATGAGGAAGATATCCGCGCCGGCGTAGATCATGCGCGCCAGTGCGGGGTCGAAGCGCGTCTCCGCGCGGACGCGGTCGGGCAGGTCCGTTTGCAGACTGCGCACGGCGTCTTCCAATTTCGGGTCCCCCGCGCCGAGGAGGACCGCCTGCCAGGGAATGTCGGTGATCTTGCGCAGGAGCGGCGGAATCAGGTCAATGCCTTTTTGAGGATCCATACGCGAGACCACGCCCAGCAGGGGCGAGGTCGGATCAGAGGGGAGACCGAGCTTTTCCTGCAGGGCAGTCTTGTTCTTCTCGCGAATCATCGGATTCTCGAGCGTGTACTGGAAGGGAATGTTCGTATCGGTGACAGGGTTATAGGAGGCCGCGTCGATTCCATTCAGGATGCCGTGCAGGACCTCCCTGCGGCGATGCAGAAAATCCTGCAGGCCGCAGCCGAACTCAGGCGTGAGAATCTCTTTCGCGTAGGTCGGAGAAACCGGCACAATCCTGTCAGCGGCGAACAATCCCAGAGGAAGCGGCATGGCGCGCGCCCAATCCGGCAGGTCGCTCTGGGCGATTTCCAACCCGTATGATTCCAGGATACCCGCCACATCCGGCCCCATGAAGGGAAGATTGTGCAGAGTCAGCACCGAGGCCGCGGAAGCCTCGCCTTTCCAGCGCTTGAGCATCAGAGCGTAGACCGCCAGCGCGGTGTGCCAGTCGTTGGCATGGATAATGGTGGGCCGCCAGTTGACGTGGCGCGGCAGTTCGAGCGCGGCCAGCGAGAAGAAGGCATACTTTTCCGCGTCCAAAGCGGGATTGGAGGAATACACTGTCCCACTAGCCTTGATGGGCAGGCCGTCAATTAAGTAAACCGTCAACCCATCCAGGTTCGCTTCCGATACCTGCACGTCCACATCGCCGCCGGCGCGCGGCAGGGAGAAGATGGCAACCGGCCGGGCGTCGGCCTTGACGACCGCATGATGCGGCAGGACCAGCCGCACGTCGAGCGCAATCTCCTCGCCGGTCATGTCGGGCGGGAGTTTCATCAACGCGCGCGGGAGCGCGGAACCGACATCCCCCAATCCCCCAACCTTGACAAAGGGGTCTGCCTCTGCGATGAGAAAAAGTACATTGACGGGTTTGGGCATCCCGCCTATTTTACCTTAGAAAGAAAATGGTATACTGACCGCACTTCGATTCGGAGGGCAAACATGTCTGGTTTTCTCGAACGTCTACAAAACGGTGAAATCCTCGTCTCCGACGGCGCCACCGGAACGAACCTGCAGAAGGTCGGCCTGACCGGAGGGGCAATTCCCGAAGGCTGGGTGCTCGACCAGCCCGAGAAAATCCTCGCGCTGGCAGAGGCCTTCGTGAATGCAGGCTCGGACATCATCCTGACCTGCACCTTCGGCGGGACGCGCCTGCGCATGCGCGAATCCCCGCTGGCTCAAAAGGCGGAAGAGATCAATCGCCGCGCCGCAGACTTGGCGCGGGAGGCGGCCTCGAAACGCGCCGGCGTGCTCGTCGGCGGTTCGCTCGGACCGACGGGACTGCTGCTGAAACCCTACGGCCCGATGACCTACGAGGAGGCAGCCGCGACGTACGAGGAACAGGTCCGCGGACTGGCCGCAGGCGGCGTGGACCTGCTCGTAATCGAAACGCACTTCGCGCTAGACGAGGCCAAAGCCGCGCTGGAAGGCGCGCGCCGCGTCACCGATCTGCCGGCAGTGGTCTCGTTCGGATATGACCGCCCGACGCGCACGATGATGGGCGTCAAACCCTCGGATGTGGCAAAGACGTTTCTGCCGCTGGGCGCGGCCGCCATCGGCGCGAATTGCGGCACGACACTGGAGAACATGGAACTCATCCTCGGCGAATACAAGGCCGCCGCGCCGGACGCGGTGCTGTGGGTCAAGCCCAACGCGGGCATGCCGGAAATGGGCGATGACGGGCAGGCTGTGTACAAAGTCACGCCGCAGGAGATGGGAGAATTCGCGAAGAAATACGTCGCCGCGGGCGCGAGGATCGTGGGCGGATGCTGCGGCTCCACGCCGGAGCATGTAGCCGCGATTGTAAAAGCAGTGAAGGGATGATGCACTGGCTTTAGGATGACAAAAAGGCCTGGTTTCCGAAAAACCAGGCCTTGCGTTTTATTCGAGATATTCTCGGATCTGTGCGAGCAGTTTTTGAATCTCGTCCCGTTCACTGACCGCCTGGGCCAGCGATGCCCTGAAATCCGCCTTCTCCTCCTCGGACACCGTTTCCAGCAGGCGCTCGATGCGCGCAATCTGCGCCATTTTGTGGTCAAGTTTCGCCTGCAGGCGGTCGCGATAGCCGACATAGAAATCGTGTTCCTGAAGAGGCGGAAGGGGGGCGGTCACGCCGCGCTTCAGGAGGTCAGCCACAGTCTGCAGAAAACTCTCAAGGTCCAGCGGTTTTTCGATAAAACGGGTCGCTCCAATGCTGGTGGCAAAGGCCTTGTCCTCCGGCGCGACATAAGTTGCCGAAAGAAAGATCACGGGAATGTTACGCGTTTCGGGATTGATTCGCAGGCGATGGACAAGATTGAAGCCATCCATCTTGGGCATCAGGATGTCGGTGATGACCAGCGCCGGGCGCTCCTTTTTGATGGCCTCCAGCGCGTCATGTCCGTTGACAGCCGTGACCACGCGATAGCCTTTGAACTTCAGCGTGGCGTCCAAGAGTTTCAGAGTATCGGGAATATCTTCTACGATAAGCAGAGGCCCTTGCGGCACGACCATGTCTCTATTGTAGCCTTTTTCAGCGGGTTGTATAGGGTGGTGACAGCCCATCAAGTTATTTTCGTCACCTTGTCCGTGCCCGCAAGATTATATATAATATACAATATGACTCTCACAGATGTACACGCGGCTGAACTTCAACGGCGCTCCCTGCGCGACGAGGTCTTCGAGGTTCTGCACAAGCGAATTATCGCGGGCGCGCATTCTCCCGGCGAATGGCTGAGGCAGGAGGAGATTGCCTCGCAATTGAATGTCAGCCAGACGCCGGTGCGCGAGGCGCTTGACCTGCTGGTCTCTGCCGGGCTGGCGGAGCGCGTGCCGTATCGGGGCGTGCGCGTGGTACAGTTGACGACGGAGGAGATCGTGGATGCCTACGGCCTGCGTCTCCTGCTGGAACCGGCCGCGGCGCGGTTGGCGGCTGAGAGAGCAGACCGGGCCCAAGTCGAGACCTTGAAGCGTCTGCACGAGAAGATGCGCGGCCTGGTCACGTTGAACGACATGTCGGCATTACGGCAGTTGTCGCGCGAGTTCCACGACCTGATCGTGCGCGCCGCGGGCAGTCCGCTGTTAACGCGGCTGTATCAAATGGTCGCCAACAAATTTCCCGACTGGATGTTATACGAGGCGATGTTCCATCATCCCGAAGTGCTGGATGCCAGCCTGACGGGCGACCAGGACGAACACCTGAGACTGATCGAAGCCATCGCGGCGCGCGACCCCGAAGCGGCCGCGGCCGCCGCGCAGACTCACATCCTGGAACTCGGCAAGGACTTGCAGGCTTTCCTGAACGTCCCCGAATCCCTGTTGAGAGAAAAGGAACGGCAATTCGCGCCGTTCCTTTTTTCGTAATCGAAAAACAAAGGAGCAACCATGTCAGAAGAACTTTTGCAGAAGATGGCGCAATCCATCATTGACGGTGACGCGGACGTCTCGGCCGAACTGGCGCGGCAGGCCATTGCCGAAGGCATGGATCCGCTGTTCGCTATCACCGAAGGCTATGTGGCCGGCATCAACAAGGTCGGTGACGCGTTCGCGGCCGGGGATGCCTTCCTGCCGGAACTGGTGATGGCAGGCGAGGCCATGAAGGCCGCGGTGGCCGTGCTCGAACCCGAACTGATGAAGAAAGGCTCGGCGCGCAAAACCCTTGGCAAGGTGGTGATGGCCACCGTCGAGGGCGACATTCACGAGATCGGGAAGTCGCTCGTCTCCACCATGCTTTCGGCCTCGGGCTTCACTGTGGTGGATATGGGCGTGGATAATCCCTCCGACAAGATCATCGAAAAAGCCCTCGAAATTGACGCCGACATCATCGGCCTCTCCGCCTTGCTGACCACGACCATGATTCGCCAGAAGGAGGTTATCGAAAAATTGGACGCGCGCGGCCTGCGCAAGAAGATCAAGGTGATGGTCGGCGGCGCGCCCGTGACCCGCGAGTGGGTCCAAAAAATCGAGGCCGACGGCTACTCTGAGGACGCCATCGGCGCGGTGCAGGTTGCCAAACAGTTAATGGGAGAGACATGATTGTAACGCGAGATGGCATCTCGCGTTATGGGAGGGCACCCGTGTCAAAACAAATCAAATCCATCACCAACCCGAAACTGAAGCTGGAGATCCTCACACCAGCCGAGGTCAAAAAGATTCACGACGCGACGCTGCACATCCTCGAACACGTCGGCGTGCGATTCCCGTCGAAGCGCGCCCTGGAAATCTGGGAGGCCAGCGGCGCAAGCGTGGATCATGAGAAGAAGATCGTGCGCGTCAAACCGCACATCCTCGAGGAAGCGTTGAGGAAGGCGCCTCCAATTTATTCGTTGGCGGCGCGCGACCCAGGGCAGGATTTACCGCTGGACGGCAATCACGTCTACGTTGGCACGGACGGCTGCGGCGTGGAAGTCCTTGACATTCGCACAGGCCAGCGGCGGATGTCCGTGTTGAACGACGTGCGCGACATTGCCAGGATTGCAGACGCGACCGAGGAAGTGGCCTTCCACTGGGTTCCCGTCAGCGCGCAGGATATGCCGCCCGAGACGCGCGGCCTGCACGAGATCAAGACCATCTGGGAGAACTCGACCAAGCACGTGCAGACCGAGTCCATTTACAACGAACGCGAGGCGCGCGCCGCCATCGAAATGGCGGCGCTGATCGTGAACGGAAAGGAAAACCTGCGCAAGCGGCCGGTCCTTTCGCTGATGCAGTGCTCCGCCCCGCCCCTCGGTCACGACGGAGGTTCCATCGACGCAGCATTGCTGGCCGCGGAAGTCGGCATCCCGACCGGCTTCATGACCATGGCCGCCTGTCTCACTACCGGCCCTGCGACCCTGGCGGGCAATCTGGCGGTCGGCAACGCCGAGGTCATTGCAGGGACGGCGCTTCTTCAACTGGCCTACCCCGGCGCGCCGGTCTTCTATGCCGCGGCGCAGACGGCCTCTGATTTACGAAGCGGCGCGTACACCGGCGGCGGGCCCGAGGATTTTCTCTTCGGTGCGGCCACCAACGTGCTCGCAGACTTTTACAACATCCCACTCTCGATGGGATCGTTCGCCACCGGCGCGAAGGAACCCAACTGGCAGGCGGGTATCGAAAACTCGCTCTCGACGTTCATGGCAAGCGTTGTCATGTCCGATATGCTCCTGGGCGTCGGGTTCCTGCACGGTTCGCGCATCTGGTCCTTTGCCGAGATGATGATGGACTGCGAAATCTTCAGCATCATCCACAAGACCATGCAGGGCATCGTGGTGGACGATGAGACGCTGGCGCTGGAGGCCATCGCGGCGGTCGGCCCGGGCGGAAACTTCCTCGCACAGAAACATACCAAGAAACACATGCGCGAGATCTTCCTGCCAGAGTTCATGGACCGCCGCCCGTACAACGAATGGGAAGCGAAAAAAGATGACGCCCGCGATTGGGCGCTGGCCAAGGCGCGCCGCATCCTCGCGTCCCATCAGCCCGATCCGCTCGACCCGAAGATTTCGGAAGAGATGGCGAAGATCATCGCATTGGAAGAGAAGAATCTGGTCCACGCTTAGAGGTAAACATGCGACCCAAACTCGAACTTCTCACCCCCGATATGATCGCCCGCATCCTCGACGAGGCGTTTCAATTGATGCTCGAGCCGGGCATCAAGGTTCAATCTGCAGAAGCGCGCCAACTGCTCGCCTCCGCGGGCGCGGATGTGAACGAGGCGACCGAAGTCGTCCGCATACCGGAGGGACTCGTCCGCGCCGCGCTGCAAACCGTCCCGAAGGAATTCTTCCTTTTTGACCGGCGCGGCAACCCCAGGGTCCGGTATGGAGGCGATGCAGTCCACTTCGACCCGGGCTCCTCCGCGGTCCACATCCTCGATCCCGACACGGGCGAACATGTCCCATCCGAAACGAAGGATTTGGCGCGGCTGGTCAAGATCGCAGAAATGCTGCCGCAATACGACGCACAATCCACGGCGGTGGTGTGCAACGAGGTCGCAAAAGAGATCGGCGACCTGTATCGGCTGTACGTGGTGCTGATGCTCTCGGAGAAGCCCATCGTCACGGGCGCGTTCTCGAACAAAAACCCGCAGGCGATGTTCGACATGCTGGCGATTTACACGGGCGGCAGAGAGGGACTGGCCAAAAAACCGCAAGCCGTGTTCGATGTGTGCCCCTCGCCGCCGTTGATCTGGTCGTCGTTCGGCGCGGGGAATTTAATTCAACTGGCGCGCGCGGGCGTGCCCGCTGAAATCGTGTCCATGCCGCTGGCCGGGGCGGGCGCCCCGGTGACCCTGCTCGGCTCGATCGTCCAGCACGCCGCGGAATGTTTGAGCGGAATCGCGATTCATCAGTTGGCAAAGCCCGGAGCGCCCATCGTCTGGGGCGGCGCGCCCGCCATCTTTGACATGCGCAAAGGCGGGACGCCGATGGGCGCCATCGAAACCGCCATGCTGGACGCGGGATACGCGCAGGTGGGTAAATCGCTGGGAATGCCGACGCACGGCTACCTGTGCGCGACGGATACGAAAGTAATCGATTCGCAATCGGGACTCGAAAGCGGCATGACCGCGTTGATCGGCGCGCTGGCGGGCATCAACATGATCTCCGGCGCGGGCATGCTCGACTTTCTGGCCTGCCACAGTCCAGAGAAACTGGCGATTGACGCCGAGATCGTCGGCATGGTCAAACGTTTGCTCGATGGAATCGAGGTCCGCACCGAGACGCTCGCCACCGCGTTCTACGAGGGCATCAATTTCAAGGCCGATTTCCTCAAACAGCGCATCACGCGCGACCTCTTCCCGAAGGAGCAATACCTCCCCTCCGCCGTCATTGACCGCGACTCGATCCGCGGCTGGCAGAACAGCGGCGCGCAGAACACGTTCCAGCGCGCCAAAGCCCGCGCCGACGAACTCGTGAGCAAATACCAGCGTCCCGAAGTTGCCGTCGAACACGAGAAGGAACTGGTTGCTCTCGTATCCTCGCTCGCGCGTGAAGCGGGCATGGACAATCTGCCAGAGGTGATATAGACGCCCCCGGCATTCGACACCTGGAACTTGACACTTGACACTCGATCTCGAAACCCTCCTCCGCATCCCCTATATTGATCCCTACAACGGCTTCGACCTTTCGCCGGACGGGAAGAAAGCCGCGGTGGCGTGGAATCTCAGCGGCCAATGGGAAGTATATGAAGTTAGTTCAGATTCCCTCTCTCCCTCTCGCGCTGCAAAGTCCCGGGGGGCTTCTGGGAAGCGGAGCGCCAGCGAAGACGAAGCGAGGAGATGGGGTGGGGCCGCGCCTCACCCAATCTCCGGCGGCCCCGGCGGGAAGTTCGCGCCCCGCTATGCGCCGGATGGAAAACACCTCGCCTGGGCGCTCGACCTGGACGGCAGCGAGAATTTCCACATCATCGTTCACGATCTCGAAACAGATGAGACGCGCGACCTCACGCCTGGTGTTTCCTGCGCCATCCAGCCATCCTTTGCGTGGTCGCCTGACGGTAAAAAGATTGCGTATCTGGCGGACAAGGCAGGCCGCTTCGATGTCTTTGTCTTCGACGCGGACGGAAGCAACGACCGTCTGCTCTTTTCGCCCGGCGGCCCGGCCTACCAGATCAAGTGGTCGCCGGACGGTTGCCATCTCGCGGTCACGGCGGAGATGGAGGGTCAGAATCACGGTACGTTCATCATCCCACTGGATGGCGGCGAAGTAAAGCGCGTCGGCGGCGTGATGGACACGCACCA
>DAOTXP010000078.1:0-1598 GCA_034435275.1 Anaerolineales bacterium
GAGGGCACGTACACCTCCGGCGAGCGGCGCGTCCAGCGCTTCTACCCGGCGGTGCCGCCGCGCGGCGATACCCGTCCCGATTTCGCCGTCACCGCGCAACTGGCGCGCGAGATGGGCTACGTCCTTGAAGGGACTTCGGCCTCCATCGTATTTGACATTCTGGCCGAGTCGGTTGAATCCTTCCGCGGATTGAATTATCCCAAACTGGCCGAGGTGGTTGAGCAATGGCCCATCGTCGGTCGCAGCGACTTGTATTACGGCGGCACGACGTACGAGAATAAACAGGGCCTGGGCGCGCGCCTCACCAGCGCGGCGCAGCGAGGTTCCCTCACTCTGCCCTCTTTCAAAGGGAGAGGCGTGAAGGCCTTGCGGCCCAAAGAAGACGAACTGCTGGCTGTGCCGATCACGCGGCTGTACGATATGGGCGTGACGGTGGTCGACTCGAAGTTGCTGGCGAATCGCATCGGTGAGGCGACCGTGGCTTTGCATCCCTCCACAGCGGAGAAGTTGGGCGTCGAGGCCGGGGACGTGGTCAAACTTAATTTGAACGGCGGGCAGGCCGAGGTCCGCGCCCGAATCGATGAGTCGATTTCGGCGGGCGTGGTGTTGGTCCCGCGCAGTTTCGGCCTGGCGCTGCGCGAGCCGTCGGCCGTCGGCCTGAAATCCAGAGTAAAGGTGAAGGCATGATCGACTGGGCGCTTTTCCTCGAGTGGTTCATCAAATCGCTGGTGCTGATCTTCGGACTGCTGGGCGGCTTTGCTTATTTGACCTTGTACGAACGCCGCGCGCTGGCGCGCATTCAGGTGCGCGTCGGCCCGAACCGCGCCGGACCGTTCGGGTTGCTGCAACCCATCGCGGACGCGATCAAATTGATCTTCAAAGAGGAACTGACTCCCGCCAGAGCCTACAAGGTGGTGTTCATCCTCGCTCCGATTGTGACGATGGTGCCCTCGATTGTGATCGCGGCGGTCGTCCCGTGGGGGCGGACGGTGACGATGTTCGGCCGCGAGATTTCGCTGGCGATTGCGAACATCAATGTGGGCGTGCTGTATTTGATGTCGGTGGCTTCGATTGCGGTGTATGGTATCGTGCTGGCGGGCTGGTCGAGCAACAACAAGTACGCCATGCTGGGCGGGATGCGCTCCTCGGCGCAGATGATTTCGTACGAACTCGCGCTGGGGCTGTCATTCGTCATGGCCATCATGCTGGGTAATTCGATGAACCTGCTGGAGATCGTCGAAGCGCAGGCGCCGATGTGGTTTGTCGTCATTCAGCCGGTCGGCGCGCTGATCTTCATGACCGCCACGCTGGCGGAGGTGAACCGCGCCCCGTTCGACATGCCCGAAGCCGAGCAGGAGTTGACGGCCGGTTATCACTCCGAATATTCGGGCATGAAGTTCGCGTTGTTCTTCATGGCCGAATACCAGAAGATGATCGTCGTCTGCGCCATCCTGGCGACGTTGTTCTTCGGCGGTTATCTTGGGCCGTTCGTGGACCGGTTCTGGTTCCTCGGCCCAATCTACATGTTCGTCAAGATTGTGATTTTGCTGTTCCTGATGATCTGGGTGCGCGCGACATGGCCGCGCATCCGTTACGAC
>DAOTXP010000079.1:0-2080 GCA_034435275.1 Anaerolineales bacterium
AATTTGAACTCATTGCCGCTGCCGCTGTGGTATGTCATCTGCACTTGTTTCTCGCCTGTGCCGTAGAGAATGATGTTCAGTTGCTGCTCTGTTAAATCCTTGACGGGTTTGTTCAGGTCAATGTGATAGGCGCGCGCTGCGGCTTCGAGGCTCTGCCAGTAGTAGCCGCCCTCCTCTTTCGGCCCGCTCCACTCCATGCTGATGATCGCGCCGTCGTTGAGCGAACGCTCGCGGTCGGGGATGATGCGGTCGGGGTCAATTTCAAGTTTCGTGCCGAGTCCCTGACAATCGGGACATGCGCCGTGCGGCGTGTTGAACGAGAAGGTGCGCGGCTCGATTTCTGGGATGGAGATGTTGTGGTCGGGGCAGGCGAGATGCTCCGAGAACGAAACATCCTCTTTGCTGTCCACTTTGTGAATCGTGACGTATCCATCCCCGAACTTCAACGCGGTCTCCACCGAATCCGTGAGACGCGTGCGGTTGGCCTTCTTTTCTTCTTTGTCTTCGGGATGCGCGATGACGAGACGGTCCACCACCGCTTCGATGGTGTGGATTTTGTAGCGGTCAAGTTCGATCTCCTCGTCGAGCGAGTGGACGGTTCCATCCACGCGGGCGCGCACGAAGCCCGCCTTGCGAATCTCCTCGAACACGGCCTGATACGTCCCTTTGCGGCCGCGCACGACCGGGGCGAGGAGCAGGATGCGGGTCCCATCGGGAAGCGATTCAATCGCGTCCACGATCTCCTGCGCGGACTGCTTGACCACCTCGCGTCCGCAGACGGGACAGTGCGGGATGCCGACGCGCGCGAACAGCAGACGCAGGTAATCGTAAATCTCGGTCACCGTGCCGACGGTGGAGCGCGGGTTGTGGCTGGTGGACTTCTGGTCAATGCTGACGGCGGGGGAGAGGCCTTCGATGTAGTCCACGTCGGGCTTGTCCATCTGGCCGATGAACTGGCGCGCGTACGCGGACAATGATTCCACGTAGCGGCGTTGACCCTCTGCAAAGATAGTGTCGAAGGCGAGAGACGATTTGCCCGAACCAGAAAGCCCTGTGATGACTACGAACTTATCGCGTGGAATCTCGACGGTGATGTTCTTCAGGTTGTGGACGCGCGCACCCACGACGCGAATGACATTGGAACTCATGCGGCTCCTTACCGGACAACCAGATTATAGCACATTTGTTTCAATAATCCCTTCGATGAACCGGCAAAGATTAATTATACCAGCCGGGTTGTAACCGAATTCTTTTCGGGGCCGCAACGGCCCAATTTGTGGATGTTCCATCACAACCTCCACAGTTGTTGAGGCGTTCTTCGTCTCCGCTTTCATTTCGATGTGCTTGCATACCACCTGCTCGTGTCGTTACGATGTTCTTCGAGAGGTTGGGGGGGTCAATCATTTTGCAATGATTCTGCATGATATACTCAATGCAACTTCTCAAATCCGGCGGGGTTATTTTTAGCAGACCCCGCCGGTAAGGTTTTTTATCTTGCCGGAACTGGAATACAACGAGGAAGAAGTGCTGGCCCGCGCCTCCCAGGGCGACCGCGATGCCTTCGGTCAGCTCTACGAGCGCTATATTGACCGCATCTTCAACTATGTGTATTACCGAACGGGGAACGTCCACGACGCGGAAGACCTGACGGCGCGGGTCTTCCAGCGGGCGATGAACCACATTCACAACTACACAGATCGCGGCGTACCGTTTTCGGCCTGGCTGTACCGCATCGCTCATAACCTCGTGGCCAACTGGCACCGTGACCGCAGCCGACGGCAGGAGATTCCGATTGACGACCTGCCCGTCCTGCCGGCCAAAGGCGATCACCCGGAGACCGCTCTCGTCCGCACCCAGGATCAGGACGCGCTCCTGCGTCTCATCCGCCGGTTGCCGTCCGACCGGCAGAACCTGCTGATCCTTAAATTCGTGGAGAACCTTTCCAACGCCGAGATCGGGCAGATCATGGGACGTAGTGAAGGTGCGGTCAAGAGCCTGTATCATCGCACCCTGCTGGCCCTGCGCGACGAGATCGGCGACCACATTACTTTGGAAGGAGAATGAACGATGTTGAGAATTG
>DAOTXP010000080.1:0-14670 GCA_034435275.1 Anaerolineales bacterium
CGGTCGAAGTAGAGCTCCAGCGAGTCCGAGTAGAATCCCGCGATGTAGATGGGATAGTTGGGATCGTAGTAGTTCTCGTCCCGCACGTTCTCGACGAGCACGATCTGGCGGCCGAGCGAATCGTAATAGTAGCCGGGAGGAACGTAGCCCCACGCTTCCAGCAGGGAGAGCGACCCATCGTGGAAATCGGGCATCCCGAAGAAATCGGTCTCGACCGGGTACATGTTGTTATCGAACTCGCCCATCAGGTAGGCGGTCTGGTCGCAATCCACTACCGGGGCCGCGCGCGGATCGCCGGCCGGCCAGCTCAAGTCAGCCTGCACCCAGATCTGCGAATTGTCGCTCTCGGCCATCAGGTAGAACTCGGCAAAGTCGTAATACCCATAATAGGAATCCAAGTACAGGAAATACTTGGCATCGGTAATACAATCAGTGGTGGAAGCGGCAACGACCGCCTGCATGGCGGCCTCTTTTTCGGCCACCACCGCCGCGTCGAACGACCCGAGGCGTTCCGGCGTCGCTTCCCAGTTGCGAATTTCCTCGCTCACGTAGGTCGGGCGATAGTCAACCGGTTTCGTGGCGGCCAGAGCCGTGCTGGGGGCAAGGCTCACCAACACCGCCAGAACCATAAAGATGGAAAAAACCTTCCCTTTCATGATTATTCTCCTCATTTGTCAGGGTTTAGGGAACTTGGTCGTACGAACTTTCAAGACGTAAAACGAGAGCACCTCCTGTTCCTCGATGACCGGGGAATGCAAACATGAACCTTCCCCGGTTGCTCGAAACAAGTATCGTATGAACCAATTTGAGAAATATTGACTTACCCGCCGTCTCCTCTGGAGTTTACATTTTTGCAATTTCATCTTATATCAAATCGAATAAAAAAACAAGACCCATCGTTCGATTCGGCAGGAATTTTAAGAATTCAATATTTTTGAATTTGCTTATCAAAATAGGTATAATCCCGGCATGGTTAAACGGGTGCTTTTCCTAGTACTACTGCTGGCCGCCGCGGCGGCCGGCGTTTACATCTACCTGCTGATCCAACGCCCGCGGACGCGCTCCACCTATGTTTTCGAATGGTTCGTGAACCCCGCCGCGCACGCGGACTGGGAAATGGCGGCCGGGACGCGTTGCGGCGATGCGCCGTTCCTCTTCCCGACGAATGGCCTGATCGGCTTTCTGTGGGACGATTCCTTCCGCCTCGGCCACCGCCACCAGGGCATTGACATCTTCGGCGGCGAGGGCGTAGGCGTGACTCCCGTCATCGCCGCCTACGACGGTTATCTGACGCGCCTGTCCGATTGGAAATCCTCGGTCATCCAGCGCGTCCCCTCCGACCCGCTCCAGCCCGGACGACAGATCTGGCTCTATTACACCCACATGGCCGGCGAGAACGGCGAATCCTATATTTCGGACGATTTCCCCGCAGGCACAAGTGAGGTTTTCGTCTCCGCTGGCACACTTCTCGGCTACCAGGGCAATTATTCCGGCGATCCGAACAACCCGGTCGGGGTGCATCTGCATTTTTCCATCGTGCGCGACAACGGGAACGGAAATTTCCTGAACGAACTCGATATCAAAAATACATATGATCCTTCGCCATATTTCGGGTTAAAATTGAATGCAAATGACAGCCAGGGCGAGGTTCCCCTCTGCCCTATCCCGTAAACCGAACGGAACCTCGTTTCGGTCAGAAGTGAGGCACCAATGGCAGTCTCAAAACCTCTGGTCGTAATCGTGACCGGCGCAGGCAAAGGCACGGGACGTGAACTTGCAGAAGCTTTCGCCGCGAACGGAGCTTTCGTCGCCGCCAACGATATCGCTCCAAACAACGTAGGGGCCATGGTCAAGGAACTGAGTAAGAAGGGCTACACCATGAAGGCGTACGTGGAAGACGTGGCAAAAAAGATGGCGGCCCAGGCGCTGATCAACCGCGTCATCGAAGACTGGGGACGCGTGGACGTGCTGGTCAACCATGCCTTTGTCGAACCGCACATGCCTCTGCTCGATATGGATGAGTGGGACTGGCACCGCACAATGGATGTCAACCTGACCGGCTCTTTCCTGATGCTGCAATCGGCAGCGCGCGTGATGCGCGAACAAGGGGGGGGCGTAATTATCAATCTACTCTCGCTCACCGGGCAGACCGGCGCACTCGACCGCGCCGCCTACGTCTCCAGCCAGATGGGCATCATCGGGCTCACCCGCCAGGCGGCGCGCGAACTGTACACACACGGGGTACGCGTCCACGCGGTGGGCAAGGGCATCGCAAAATACCAGAACGCGGAAGCCACTGTCCCGTCGGACTTGACGCGGGCGGTATTATTCCTTGCCAGCCCGCGCGCCGCACATCTGACGGGTATGATCGTCAATATCCCATAGATAAACAGACTGGCACTTGCGAAGTGCCAGTCTGTTTTAGAAGGCAAGGCCCAACCAGGCGAAGAGGGGTTGGTAGAAACCCAGTCCGATTAGCCCCACAACGATTCCGAGCAAGGCGCCTGCGACGATGTCGGAAACATAATGCACGCCCATAGCGACACGCGCCAGCGCGACGAGTGGCGCCCAAACCGTGAGCAGGAGTCCCGCCCAACCCGGACCAAGACCGATTGCCAGTACCGCGATCATGAACGCGCGTGCCGCGTGACCGGAGGGGAACGAGTGCGGGTCGGTGTTGCGGTAGATGCCGCCCCACTCTCCCTCCGGCCTGCGTCGGCGGACGACGAATTTGATGCTCATCACGATGACGACCAGCACGGCGATGCCCGCGAATATGACCAGCGCCCATTCCTTCCAGTTTACATCGCCGAACCACCAAAGCAGGAGCAGTCCCAGCCCCCAGAACCACGAATCGCCGGAGTGGGCCAGGAAGATGGAGGCAGTGCGAAGCGGACCCGGCTTCTCAGCCACACGCAAACGGTCGGAGAGGCGGGCATCCAGTTCCAGGACGGGACGCAAATTCATTGGGTCTTTCGGGCTTTTTTGGCGGATTTGGAGACGTTCTTCAATTTGCGGCCGCGCAATTTGGCGGTGACCGGTTCCGCCGAGACTTTGCGCGCCCGCGCCGCACGGCGTTCGCGGCGGGCGAGGTCCTTGCGCAGGATTTCGAGCTGGTGCGGTTTGTCCACGTCCATGGCGGGCTCGGCATGGCTCCAGACGATGGCCCGGCCTTGGATGCCCAGCCGTTCGGAAACGTGCCTCACCAATTCATCCAGCGTGGCGCTGCGAGTGAGTATCTTCCAGAACGTATCGAGGCCAACGATGGACGCCTGTTTGAACGGACTCTTGCGATTGCCGATCAGTTGTTCCCACAAGTCAAGGTGCTCGGTCGCCATGCGGACGTGGGTGATGTTGATGTCCGCGCCGCAGACCTCCACGTCCTTGAGGCGGGTGTAAGTGCGCTTCGATTCGGGGAATCGCTTCTCCATCACCTCACGCGGACAGACGCCGTAATAGAGATCGTCCTTCGTTTGCATGCAGGTCTCGACCAGCCAGTCCACCATGTCGCCCTGCAACGCGGGAATGTCGGATGAAACCACCAGCACGTATTCGGTTTTTTTGTTCAGTTGGAGGGCCTTGTTCACACCGGCCACGATGTTGGCAAGCATGCGTCCCTGGTTGGGGATGTAGTGAACAGGCTTTCGACTGGTCAGGCCGCTCTTGGCGGTGAGGCCGACCAAAATGATATGATCCACATGCTTCGCGGCGTTCAGCGCGTCGAATACCCACTGGATCATAGGCTTGCCTGCCACATCCACGAGCGCCTTTGCATCACCCTTAAGATAAACGTACAACGGATCCTCAGGGTTGGGAATTCCACCTGCAATTACGATTGCGTCCATAAAACCTCCAGAGTAGTTTCGTGGCGAGCCCCATCGCGCTGAGCGGAGGACGAAGTCCGAAGACGAAGCGGGGCAAAGCAATCTCCACTACAACGAGGGGATTGCTCCGGGCTGGGTCCCGATGCGGACTTCGTCCTACTCGACCGCCAGCCCTCGCAATGACGATTTAATTGAGTTCCTGCAACTGCGGCTCGAAGCCAAGTTTGTTCAACAGTTCGTCGTATTCGGGCCACGTGAGCGGACGTCCCTTGCCGGAGACCGCCACCAGTGCCGCCTCCATCATGTTCGTCCCAAAGGAGCGGCCCTCCAGCACGGGCGTGGTGGTGACAAGATATTTCGCACCGGCCTTCTTGAACGTTTCCACATCCTCGGGCGTGGTGGTGTTCGTCACGATGACCTTGCCCGGCAGGTGGTCGGGCATGAAGCGTTTGATGTAATGACAATCGCCTGCGATGACGGTCGCCCATTCGTAATATTTACCCCATTTGGGCGTGCGCTTCTCCTGCTTCTCGCCCGTGGGATAGATCCACTCGAATGGCAGGCGTCCTGCGACCGGCATCAAAAGGGCGGCCAAAATTTTCAGACTGGAAAGTTTGCGGATGGCAATCGGGATATCCAACCCAAACATCAGGTCGCCAAAGACCGTTTCGTACCCGGCGTCCGCAAAACACTTGGAGAGTCCCCAGCGGTCCACGCCGACGGTGACCAGTACTCTGCGGCCATGATCGTCCAGATATTTCTTGATGTGACTCTCCAGGAACGCGGCGGCCTTGTTTTCCAGCGTGTTCTTCAAGCCGCCGCCGTCCACCAGCGGCGTCTTCTGGACGAAGCGCACCATGGGCCGCACCGAATAAAATGGATACCATTTTCCATCCACCAGCGCGCCCAGGTCCGCGCCGCCGACGCCGAAGGCGTCCACAGTTCCATCCATCTCCTTGTATTTCAGCGCGGCGGCTTCCATGTCGCCGTCCGTGCCGATGCGCTCGATGCTGACCTTTTCGCCCAGCAGGGTCACTTCCACAGCCTTATTGCGCTTCGACGAGCCAATGCTGATGCTGACTGCTCGCTTCATTTCCAGCCTCCAGTAATGGGATAGCGGTTAGTATACACCCAAGCGTTTATCTTGGAAACAAGCGTCTCTTATAGGCACCCTGGCCGCAGATTTCACGGATTTACACGAATTTGGCCGACTCATAAACTGGTGAGTCGGCCAAAATTTTCTCAATCCGCGCTAATCCGTGGTCGAATTTCTTTATCCTCCTCCCCCTCCGCCTCCTACAATTCCTCCCTCGGTTAACTTCCTCAAATCGCCCAGCGCGGACTCGATCTCGGCCGCGGTCACCGGGCGGTCCTCGTCGCGGTGTTTGAGCAGACCGGCGCGCGCTTTCTCTATCGCCAACTCGCGAATCGAAGCATTGTTCGCCAGCGCCTCCTTCACCAGCGCCGCGCCCTGCGAATAACCGATCACGGGGTTCAAGGCCGTCACCACAATCGCGTTCTTTGCCAGCCAGCCCTCCGCTTTTTCGCGGTTGGCAGTCAGTCCCTTCACGGCGCGCTCTGTGAACGCGTTCACCGAGCCGATCACCACCTGCATCATCTCGAACAGGTTGTGCGCCAGAATCGGCATCATGACATTCAGTTCCAACTGCCCCGCCTGCGCGGCCATCGCCACAGTCGTGTCACAGCCGATGACGTGGAACATGGCCTGGTCGAGCATCTCGGCCAGCACGGGATTCACCTTGCCCGGCATGATGGACGAGCCCGGCTGGACCGCGGGCAGGCGGATTTCATCGAACCCGGTCGAAGGCCCGGACGAAAGCAAACGAAAATCGTTGGCGATGCGGATCAGGGTCAATGCCAGTGTGCGCAGCGAGGCGGAGAAGTCCGCCGCGTCCGCCATGGACTGCATCGACTCGAACAGGTTATCGGATTCGACCAACGGCAGACCGGTCAACTCGGACAGTTTCTTCACCATGCGCGCGTGATACTCAGGATGAGCGTTCAGCCCGGACCCGACGGCTGTGCCGCCGATCCCGAGCCGCCTCAACCCCTCGGCGGACCGGCGCACGCGTTCCGCGTCGCGCTCGACCGCCTTGGCGTACGCGGCAAATTCCTGGCCCAACCGCACGGGTACTGCGTCCTGCAAATGCGTGCGGCCCGACTTGACAATGCCATCGAACTCTTTTGCTTTTGCTTCCAATGCAGACTGCAAATTCCTCAACGCCGCCAGCAATTCGTCCACCCGCCACAATGCGCCGAGACGAATTGACGTCGGAATCACGTCATTGGTGGATTGCGCCATGTTGACGTGATCGTTGGGATGGACGTAATACCTGCCGACCTCACCGCCCAGAATCTGCGTGGCGCGATTGGCGATGACCTCGTTGGCGTTCATGTTGTGACTCGTCCCCGCGCCCGCCTGAAAGGGGTCAACGACGAATTCGCTGTCCCATTTGCCGTCCATCACCTCCGCCGCCGCCTGTGCGATGGACTCGGATAACTGCTTGGCGGTGAAATGCCTGCCGTCCACCTCGCGGTCGTTGAACAGACCGAGGTCGTAATTGACGAGCGCCGCGGCGCGCTTGATCGCCGCAACCGACCAGACGAAGGCGCGCCAGGGGCGCAGTCCGCTGATGGGGAAATTCTCCACCGCGCGCTGAGTCTGCGCGCCATAATACGCCGAAGCCGGGACCTGCACCTCGCCCAGCGAATCTTTTTCCTTGCGAAAGTCCTTGGTTGCCATGTTCCCTCCACCGGGGATGATTGTTTTTTCCATTTTACACCTTTCTGCCAATGCTCACAGCGCCGTCCGCGGCGCTGAAAACCAGCCTGTCCGCTAGCGGGGGACGGCGGCTTGCGCTGGTTGAGGAGTTAAACTTGAAGAGGCCCGGTGGTTCCGGGCCTCTTCGGTGAGGAGGAGAAACTCTGAATTGCAAATCTCTAGGCAGGCATTTCCACTTTAGGCAAATCCTTCATGGCTTCCTTCACGGCCTCGGCAGGGTACTCGTAATCCTCCAGTTCGCCGCGCAGGTACTTCTCGTACGCGCCCAGATCGAAGTGACCATGCCCGGACAGGTTGAACAGGATGACGCGCTTCTCGCCTTTCTTCTTGGCGTCCAGCGCCTCGTCAATGGCGGCGCGGATCCCGTGCGCCGACTCGGGCGCGGGGATGATGCCCTCGGCCTTGGCAAACTGCACCGCCGCCTCGAAGGTCGCTTTCTGAGGCACAGCCACGGCGTCAATCAAGCCCGCGTCCACGAACGCGGACAGGCTGGGCGCCATGCCATGATAGCGCAGTCCACCAGCGTGGATTCCGGGCGGGACGAAGGAGTGTCCCAGCGTGTACATCTTGGCCACCGGGGCCATCTTGGCCGTATCGCCGTAATCGAAGGTGAATGTCCCCTTCGTCAACGACGGCGCCGCGGTCGGCTCCACGGCCAGCAGGCGCGTGCGCTTCCCATTCTTGAGGTTTTCGCGCAGGAACGGATAGGCCAGCCCGGCGAAGTTCGAGCCGCCGCCCACGCAACCGATGAGCACATCCGGGTACTCCCCGGCCATGTCCATCTGCTTGAGCGCCTCCTCGCCGATCACCGTCTGGTGCAACAGCACGTGGCCGAGCACCGAACCGAGGCTGTACTTCTTGGCTCCGCCGGAGGTGGCGGCCACTTCCACCGCCTCCGAGATGGCGATGCCCAGCGAGCCGGGATTGTTCGGATCCGCAGCCAGCACCGAACGTCCGTAGTTCGTGCGGTCGGTGGGACTGGCAAACACTTCCGCGCCAAAAGTCTCCATCAGCACGCGGCGATAGGGCTTCTGCTGATAAGAGACTTTCACCATATACACTTCAAGCGCCAGGCCGAAGAAACTGCATGCCATCGAAAGCGCCGAGCCCCACTGCCCTGCACCGGTCTCGGTGGTCAGGGCCTTTGTCCCGGCGGCCTTGTTATAAAAGGCCTGCGGGATGGCCGTGTTCGGCTTGTGGCTTCCGGCCGGTGAAACGCCCTCGTATTTGTAATAAATGTGTGCGGTCGTGTCGAGCGCCTTCTCCAGCCGCCGGGCGCGGATCATCGGAGTGGGGCGATAGAGTTTGTAAATCTCGCGCACTTCATCGGGAATCTGGATGTAACGTTCCTGACTGACCTCCTGCAGGATCAACTCCATCGGGAACAGCACGCCGAGGAAATCGGGTGTGACCGGTTCCAGAGTATCGGGGCGCAGGACCGGGTTCGGTGCGACCGGGCTGTCGGCATTGATGTTGTACCAGGCTTTCGGCAGGTCGGCTTCAGATAAAAGAAAACGGGTTCGGTCAGACATTTTGGACTCCTTTGTTTGTTAATGTTGGATGAATCAATTGACACTGGCGAAAAAAAACTTCAAGGCGGGCGGAACGAGGCGCGGGCAAACATTTTTTCGCCTCCTACGGGACGAACAGCCGGGTCGTCGTCTCGGTGCCTTCGCGGTCGTCCGCGCGCTGCTCCGCCAAGACCACCTCTGCCGGAGCAACTCCGGTATTGTCGGCGGGGCCGCATTCCCGCGCCTGCATTGGTATCTGCTTGTCATCCTGCTTTTTCGCATCCATACTCTTCTCCTTTTTCAAAACAAAAACGTCCATCCCAAACATGGGACGGACGTTGAATCCGTGGTGCCACCCACATTAGGCTGACGCAAACTTAACAAAAATTCCCGTTGGTGATGCAACGGGAAGGAGCCAGCCTCACTCTGCTAGTCAGCTGGTCTGATGGTCGTCTAGCCTCGTTGTCGACTCTCAAACCAAGTGACCTCGCCATGATAACGGTGGCGACTTCCGGCTCGGGATACTCTCGGCTCGACCATCGGATTAAGCGGTTATCCGACTACCAGGCCAATTTCGCCCTGCAACTCAGAGGTCCATTCAGCGCCGCCGTCTCGGGCAGGGCTTTCACCAAACTGCCTGCTCTCTGAACCGTCGTCCAGCGCGTACTCGTCCTCGTCAGCGTTTTTGTTGGCAGGATTATACGCCGAAACGGGACAATGTCAATCCTTTGACTGCGCTTCGGTGGATGAATCTCGCTTCCTTGACCGCCCCCAACCGTCACGGTACAATGCAGGCAATGCGGGAGTCGCCAAGCGGTAAGGCGTCAGCCTTCCAAGCTGATATGCGCGGGTTCGAATCCCGTCTCCCGCTCTCACCCGGTTTAAGGTTGCAGGTTGAAGGGTCCAGAATGTTCGACCTGCAACTTTCAACCTTAAACCGATTTGGGCTCGTGGCGCAGTGGTTAGCGCAGGCGACTCATAATCGCTTGGTCGCAGGTTCGAATCCTGCCGGGCCCACTGATTATTTAACGAAATTGGTTGCCGGCCCCCATTCAGGGGATGGTATCCGAATCCTGCCGGGCACTGGTCCCCGGTTCGGTCACCTGTTCCTCTTAGGGTTGCCTTGGCCAAGCCAGATTGCTTGGTAACAACAAGATTCCGCACAGTGAATTTCGCTGTCGCAAGACGGGATAGGAAAATGCAACTTTAACCCCAAATTAAATTCGATTTTCAAATTCATACTTGACAAACAATTTACAACCCTATAATATTATAGTACTTTACAGGTTTGTAGGGCAGACTTTAGATGTATGGGGACGATTGTACAGGTATTCAAAAGCGCGATCCCAGACATTTTATTATTCTCGCGGGAGCCCCCCATGAAATCCTCGTCCATCCTTGCTGGAAAAGTATACGTCGAGGCGGTGCACGCCGCGTGCAACCGAAGGAAACTTGATGCCCAGAAAGTTGCAACGTTTTTTGAAGACAATGGGTACAGAATCGTCAGAGATCCGCGGGATGCGGATGTAATGCTATTGATCACCTGCGCGGTTTCCCTCGAAAGGGAAGCCAACTCAATCAGCCGGATTCATAACCTCAAGAAACTCGGCGGGGAATTAATCGTAAGCGGATGCCTCCCGGCGATCAACAAGCAAAAGTTGTCGGCCGTACACAGCGGAGTCAGTATTCCAACGTCGGAACTCAGTAAACTGGACGACTATTTCCCAAATATGCAGGTCAAGTTCACAGAACTCGGAGACGCAAACCAATACTGGCCCTCTTATGAAAAGATATTCGGTTATCAGTTCTTCCAGGTCGCTGTTGAGAAAATAAAATCCTTTAGGAGACTGCCGCTTAATTACATTATCAAAAAAGAAATCCCGAGATTAATCAATAAAATGATTGTAAAGAGGAGCGCGGCGGAGATCGAGCCATTTTCCATCAGAATCTCCTGGGGGTGCAACCACCAATGCGCCTATTGCGGTATCCGGTCTGCCGTGGGTAAATTAAACAGCAAGCCCCTGGAAACTTGCCGCGAGGAGTTCATTGACGGCCTTAACAGAGGGTATAAAGAGTTTGAATTGATAGCCGATGATGTCGGGGCATACGGCATTGATATCGGCCAGACGTTTCCCATTCTCTTGGATTCCCTGTTCAAAGCAAAGGGCGAATACAAGATGCAGATTTGGAATCTCTCCCCGGTTTGGCTGATCAAATACCAGGAAGACTTCGGGCCGATCCTCAAAAAGAATAGAATCAGCGGAATTCACTATCCTGTCCAATCCGGAAGCAACACAATTCTTAAAGCAATGAATCGCTATAGTAATGTGGATAAGATCAGGGAATCGGTGTTGTTTTTGAAACAGCATTCTCCCCGGATGGTCGTGACCACAGACATCATCATCGGCTACCCTGGCGAGACCGAGGACGACATCGACAAGACGATAGATTTTCTCCGCCAGACACATTTCGACAGTGTCCATATTTTTATGTACAACGATGTTCCAAACACTATTGCGTATTCGGCAGGGGAGAAGATACCCTTCCGAATTGCCGAACAAAGAGTGAGCAGACTCCAGCAAGAACTCAAGGCAATCGGGGGGGACTATTTGGTGATTGTTTAGTCCGTGCAAATGATTGCTGAGCCCGGCGTTATGATTGGATCCATTATTGCAGGAGAGGAAGATGCCTCGGAGTAAAAATGTTGTGACCGCACAACCGCGAAAAGGCCGGAGGGAATATTGACACGTCAGAGAGGTCAATAAAGTGACGAATGAAGAACATCATACCGCCGAGTGATTTGCCGCCTGCATACAACATCTACGAAGATGTGGAATACCATGAATATTGGGAGGCCGCCGATAAACGAAAACTGAACGAACTGGAACACGACATTGTTCGTGAATTGTTGCCTCCCAGCGGTCATCGAATCCTGGATCTGGGCTGCGGTTATGGCAGGATGGCCGACTGCTATTTAGGTCGTTTCCAAGATATTGTCATGTTTGATGGCTCATTATCGCTGTTGCGAAGTGCTCAAAAGGCAACCAAAGGGGAGGCGCATTATATAGTGGGAGATATTAATCACCTCCCGTTTTATTCTGCAACATTTGACAGCATATTGATGATACTAGTGCTCCACCACCTTACCGAACCGGCAAAATGCTTGAACAACATTGGCAAGGTAATCTGTAAGGACGGGCGCTTTGTGATGACCTACAGGAATAAAAGAAATGCTTTATGGATGGCGAAGTACCTGTTGGGGGCAATGTCTCATAACCCGTTCTCAAGAGAGCCGCTCGCCCTTGAAGCCAATATCTTCAACCACCATCCTGCATACGTCTCAGAATTATTGGCTGCGGCCGGGTTCAAGCATCTTATCTATCGCGGGGCAGGCGTTTTCGATAAACTGGAACAGTTTTCAGGCAGGTTCTTCAAATGGGTGCCGCGCGGCACTTTCTGGGCCCCAATCCTCGGCAACTTATTCTTGGCGCCGTGGATTTTTTGTAGAGGAATCGCCCAGAATGCGGAGCCGCTCAAACCGGCATCGAACATAGAGAACCTGCTGGCATGCCCGCTCTGCAAATCGGAATTGGCGCGGGCGACAAGCGGTTTTGAATGCACGAACTGCCGCGCCAAGTATCCAATCATTGATGGCATTATCGACATGCGAATCGAGGCAGCGATTTCTTAAGTTTTCTTATGGGCTTTAGCGAGCGGGGCATTGGTAGTTCAGCAACTAAGTATAAGCAGAGGCGAGTATGTCATTGTGAGCTGTGTTTCTCGCCGAGTAGTAGTTAGGGCCCGCATCAACCAGATACTGCTCACCGTATGGCAACCTGAAAACGCGGGTTATCAGACGATGGGGCAATTGCATCTATCGTAAGGAAACAGCATGCAGTGAGGATGGCCAGGAATGGCTGGTCTGGTTGTCAAACTATGAGGCCCGTACACCTATCGAAGCGGTAGCGCTTATTTGGGTTTAAAAATCAATTTTTAAATTAAAATTTAACTTGACTTTTTTTGTAATTGATATAATAATATCCGTGCTTTACAAATTTGTTAATGCCTTTGGCAACGTGGAGACAACTGGCATTCTATAGTGTGAAGCAGTGATTCGGGGAGCGGGGTGGTGGTCGTTCACCTTTCACAAGTCTAGATAGGACTGGTAAAGATGCTCCCTGAGGAACGAATAGCGAAACCGTCCACAGTGACATGTTCATTACTTAAATGTTCAAGAAATCCAACTCGTAGGTAAGCAAGTTACCAAACAAAATCCGTCTTCTTATTCACCCACGGAGGGCACAATGTTCAAGACCATTTCGTTTTCGACATCAAAAATGAATAACGCATCTTTTCGCATTCAGTTAGCCGGGATCAGACAAGTGCTCATAATCCTGGTTTTTCTGATTACAGTGGTCGGGGTACCAACCATGGCTGTAAAGGCGGAAACCATTGCCGCCGTACCTGCGCAGGTTGTATTAATCTCCCCTGAAGGCAATATAGGTAATGTTTACAATCCCACTTACACATGGAACGCAGTAATTGACGCAGATGAATATACTCTTGGAGTCGTTGGCCCAGATGGAGAAACTTTGATCTATCAAACGTACGACCAATCAGACATATGCGCTGGCGCGATTTGCTCGGTCACACATCCCCTAACTTTGTCGGGAGGGTCGCATACCTGGTGGGTCAGGGGACGGAATGCATCCGGCATTGGTCCGTGGAGCGATCCGATGGTCTTCAGTATCGCGCCCGATACCACCATCACCAGCAACCCACCGGACCCGAGTTTGAGCAGCAGTGCCGCATTCACTTTCGAAAGCGATGATCCCTCCGCAACATTGAGTGCCAACTGGATGGAGGCGGGTTTAGTACCTGTGCCAGCCCGGCTAACTATAACAATTTGAGCAACGCCAGCCATACCTTTGAGGTGCGCGCCGTGGAAAGTCATGGCACTCCCGACCCCACGCCAGCCTCCTACACGTGGCTGGTTAATGTCCCTGTCTGCTACGCCCTGACGCTTAGCCATACCGGCAATGGAAGCGATCCATCGCCTGATCCCGCCAACTCACCGGGCTGTTCGGCCGGTCAATTCGTTGAAGGCGCGGTCGTGGAACTAACCGCGGCGCCGAATGTGGGCTGGCAGGTCAACAGTTGGGCCGGCACCAACAACAACTTCAGCACCGCAACCAGTAACACCGTCACCATGCCCGCCGGCGCACATGCCGCGAGCGTCAATTACACCCAGATCGAGTACACCTTGACTGTGAACGTCACGGGTAGCGGCACGGTGACCAGGGATCCCGACCAAGCCACCTACCATTACGGCGATGTCGTCCAGTTGACAGCCGTGCCGGCCACCGGCTGGTCCTTCTCCGCCTGGAGCGGCGACCTGACCGGCTCCACCAACCCGACCAACATCACCATCAATGGCAACAAGACTGTTACGGCTACTTTCACACAGATTGAGTACACCCTGACGGTCAATGTCGTCGGCAACGGCTCGGTCACCAAGAATCCCAACCAGGCCACCTATCACTATGGTGATGTGGTCCAGTTGACCGCCGTCCCCGCCGCCGGTTCGTCCTTCTCCGCCTGGAGCGGGGACCTGATCGGCTCCACCAACCCGACCGACGTCACCATCAATGGCAACAAGACTGTCACCGCCACTTTTACCAACATCGGATATACCCTGACAGTGAACATTGTCGGCAGTGGTTCCGTCAGCAGGGACCCCGACCAGGCCATCTACAACTACGGCGATGTGGTCGAACTGACAGCCATTCCAGATGCGGGTTGGGGCTTCGCAAGTTGGTCTGGTGGTCTCACCGGAACCGTAAACCCGCAATCCATCACGATCGATGAAGACGAGGTGGTCACCGCGCAGTTCTCGACACTCCCGTTTCTAACCTCACCTGCCGACGGAGCAACATTGCTTTACAACCAGCCGACTTTTGACTGGGAGGATGTAAACGGAGCAGTTAACTACAGCATTCAGGTTTCCAGGTATAGCAATTTCAGATTGCTCCTGGTGAATGCAAGGGTTGCGACCTCGACCTATACTCCCATCCGAACCCTCCCTGCTAACGCCCTGCTCTACTGGCGCGTCAAAGCCAATGGCACTGATTTCAATTTGTGGTCCGAGACGCGTACACTCACTACTGCAAATCCGCCCTCCACGCCAGGCCTGGCTGCCCCGGCCAATAACGCCCTGGTCACCGATTACACGCCGTTGTTGAACTGGTCCAATTCCACTCTGCCGGCAGGGACAACCTTTAGTCACTACCAGGTACAGGTCGCAACCGACGCCGCTTTCACAAGCCCGACGCTGGATGTCAACGTGGGCGCAGGCGACATTACCGCTTCCGAGTACAGTCCGGTGACCGACTTGGCGGTCAACACCAAATTCTATTGGCGGGTGAGGGCTGTGAACAGCGACTTGGAATACAGCGCCTGGTCAGTCAGTCGCTCCTTCCGCACAGCCGTCCTGCCACCAACGTTGGTTGCCCCGGCAGACTTGGCCGTTCTC
>DAOTXP010000081.1:0-3168 GCA_034435275.1 Anaerolineales bacterium
TCGTCCACTGCGTCGGCAGCCGCGACAAGAACTATAACGAATACTGCTCGGTCATCTGCTGTATGCAGGGGCTGAAATTCGCCCACCTCGTCCACGAGCGGACGGGCGCGGAGGTGTACAACTTCTACATTGACATGCGTACCCCCTTCAAGGGCTATGAGGAATTCTATCAGCGGGTTCTGGAGGAAGGCACCCACTTCATCCGCGGCAAGGTGGCCGAGATCAACAACGCCCCGCGCACACCCGATGAAGAGGGCAAACTCATCGTCCAGGTGGAGGATACACTGGTCGGAGTCCAGATGCGGATTCCGCTCGACATGGTCATCCTCTCGGTCGCGCTCGAACCGCGTCACGACGCCAAAGAGACGGCGCACAAGTTCGGCCTTTCGTGCAGCGCCGACGGCTGGTTCATCGAGAAGCATCCCAAGCTCGACCCCGTCGCGACTATGACCGAAGGCATCCTGATCGCAGGCTGCGTGCAGGGACCAAAGGACATCCCCGCCTCGGTCGCGCAGGGAGCGGCCGCAGCCGCGCGCGCTCTGGGCAAGATCCACGCCGGGCAGATCGCGCTCGAACCGTTCCGCGCCAGCGTGAACGAGGAGAAATGCTCGGGCTGCCGCATCTGCAACGGCTTGTGCCCCTTCAACGCCATCCTGTTCCACGAAGACCGCATGGTCACCGAGATCAACGCGGCCTTGTGCCAGGGTTGCGGAACCTGCGTGGCGGCCTGTCCTGCGGGCGCCATCAGCGGCACGGGCTTCAGCAACGAACAAATCCTGGCGCAGATTGAAGGCCTGCTGTTGTTGAATGTCGGAGAGGAGGCGCTTGCATAAGTGGTAAATCGTAATTAGTAATTGGTAATTACCATTTACCAATTACCCGTTACCACACCGCAAGGAGAAACCCTATGAACAACGATCAATTCGAACCCACCATCATCGGCTTCACCTGCAACTGGTGCTCCTACCGCGCCGCGGACCTGGCTGGCACCTCGCGCATGAAATACCCACCCAACATCCGCCTCATCCGCCTGATGTGCAGCGGCCGCCTCGACCCGACCTTCGTATTCAAGGCCCTCACCAGCGGCGCGGACGGCGTGATGATTACAGGCTGTCACCCGGGCGAATGTCACTACCTCGAACAGAACTACAAGGCGCTGCGCCGCTTCCACCTGATCCGCCGCACGCTCAAAGGCCTGGGCGTGGAGCCTGAACGCGTTAAACTCGTCTGGGCCAGCGCCGCGGAAGGCGCGAAATTCACCAGCGAAGTTAAAACCTTCGTGGAGGAGATCCGCGCCCTCGGTCCGCTCAACTGGGGCGGCCTCGGCGGGAATGGTCATCAAGTCGAAACACACGTCACTGAGGAGGTGCCGGCATGACCGACAAACCAAAATTTGCAATGTACTGGGCGGCATCCTGCGGCGGCTGTGAGATCGCCGTCCTCAACATCCACGAAAAAATTCTCGACGTGGACGCCAACTTCGATGTGGTCTTCTGGCCGGTCGCGATGGACGCCAAGTACAAAGATGTGGAGGCCATGGAAGACGGCTCGATCCTGCTGACCCTCTTCAACGGCGGCATCCGCAACGACGAGAACGAGCATATCGCCAAACTCCTGCGCAAGAAATCCAAGATCCTGGTCGCGTTCGGCTCGTGCGCCAACGAGGGCTGCATCCCAGGGCTGGCGAACCTGAGCAGTACGCAAGAGATTTTCGACACGTACTACGAAACCGTCTCGACAGACAACCCGAACCACTACCGCCCGCAATTCGAGTACAAAATGCCCGAGGGTGAAATCACCATCCCGAAGTTCTACCCGGTGCTCAAGACCCTCGACCAGGTGGTGGACGTGGACTACTACATGCCGGGCTGCCCGCCTGAGAGTCACCAGATCGCGGCGGTGATTGACCTCGTGGTGCAGGTGCTTCAAGGCAAAGCGCAACTCCCGCCGAAAGGATCGGTGATCGGCGCGGGCAATTCCACCGTCTGTGACGAGTGCAAGCGCACTCGCCATGTCAAGACCATCACTTCCTTCAAACGCATCTTCAACCAGCGCATTGACCCCGACCTGTGCCTGCTCGAACAGGGAATCCCCTGCAACGGCATCGCCACGCGTTCTGGCTGCAACGCGCGCTGCCCGTCCGCGGGCGCGCAGTGCATCGGTTGCTACGGTCCCGCTGAGGGAGTTGTGGACTATGGCGCGCGTCTCATCACCGGCTTCGCTTCGGTCATCGAAAGCAACGACCCCGATCAAATTGACCGCATCCTCGACGGCATCCCCGACCCAACGGGACAGTTCTATCGCTTCAACCTGGCGGGTTCCCTCCTGAAATCAGGCAAGTCCGCTTGGAAGAAAGAGAAGGTGTAACATGACACAGCGAATCACCATTGACCCCATCACCCGCCTCGAAGGTCACGGCAAGATCGAAATTTTCCTCACCCCCGAAGGTGACGTTGCCAACACCTACTTCCAGATCCCCGAACTGCGCGGCTTCGAACGCTTCTGCGTTGGCCGCCCCGTGGAGGAAATGCCGCTGCTCACCAACCGCATCTGCGGCGTCTGCCCCGAGGCGCATCACATGGCCGCCGCCAAAGCCGCCGACGCAGTCTATCACGTGGACCCGCCGCGCATCGCCAAGATGCTGCGCGAACTTCTCTACATGGCCTTCTACGTCACCGACCATGCCACCCACTTCTACGCGCTCGGCGGCCCTGATTTCGTCATGGGCCCCGACGCGCCCGTCGCGGAGAGAAACATCCTCGGCGTGATCCACAAAGTCGGGCTGGAGATCGGCGGCAAGGTCATCCAGGCGCGCAAGGCAGGTCATACCGTCGTCGAGATGATCGGCGGACGCAAAGTCCATCCGTGCACATCCATCCCCGGCGGCCTGACCAAAGGCATCACTGAAGAACAGCGCAAAGAGATTCTGGAGATGGGCAAGTGGGCGGTCGAGTTCGGGCAGTTCTCGCTCAAACTCTTCAACGACATCGTCCTCGGCAACAAGGCTTACGTGGATTTGATCCTCGGCGACATCTACACCCATCGCACCTACTACATGGGCATGGTGGACGAGAATAATCACACCAACTTCTACGACGGCAAAGTCCGCGTGGTGGATCCCGACGGCAAAGAGTTCGTCAAGTACGCGCCGAACGAATACACCCAGCA
>DAOTXP010000082.1:0-1729 GCA_034435275.1 Anaerolineales bacterium
TCGGGGATGTGAACGATGGCTTTGCTCAGGATGGCGCGTGACGATAGACTGGTTTCCCAATTCAGCGGCGCCGGATACGATTGAGTTGATACTTCATGCGTCGTTTCCAGCATATCGGGTGAAAGGTCACGTACAGCCACCTCATAGACCATCTTCCCATCCGTGCGATAAACCGCCGAGAGGTTTGCGTCACAAAGCCTGCGCGCATTTTCGGCGATCACATCCAATACGGGTTGGACATCGGTCGGGGAACTGGCGATCACCTTGTGGATTTCACTGGTGGCGGTCTGCTGTTCGAGCGATTCGGTGATTTCGGCAAACAGCTGCGAGTTTTGCACTGCGATGACCGCCTGACGCGCCAGGCCGTTCAGGAACTCCAATTCGGCGGGAGTGAACTCACTGCCTTTGCCCGTGCGCCAGACGGCCATCACGCCTTTCAATTCGTCATTGGCGAGCAACGGCACAGCCATGAGGTGTTCGTCTTGCTCGTCTCCCGTGCCCTCGATTTGAATCCCGCGCGGATCATTATTCGTATCATTGACGATCTCTCCCGTTTTTTGCATGGCGATGTTGCCGATGATACCTTCACCCAATGTGATGGTATCGTTGCGTAGTTCTTCGGCAATATCACCCACCGCCGCAATGGCGCGAAAGATTTTCCCATTGGCTTCGGGCAGGAACAGCGCGCTTGTATCCGCGTTCAACAAATCCTTGGCGTGGGTTGCGATTCCTTCCAAAACAGTCGCGGCTTCGAGGCTGGAGGAAATGTCGCGCCCCACCTCCACCAGCGCGGACATTTCACGCGCGCGGCGCTGGGTCTCGAGATACAGTCTCGCGCTCTCGATGGCAATGGCGGTCTGGCGCGCCACGCTGACGAGGAAGTCCAGATCGGGTTGTGTAAAAAGTCCGTCTGTATGAGACCGCCAGACAGTAAGCACGCCGATGACCTGGCCGCGCGAGGAGAGCGGCGCAACCATCATAGATTCATGTTCATCGTCCTCTTCGGGCGTGCCAGGCACATGAACCACGCGTGGGTCATGTGCGGGCTTATTAATGAATTCGGCAATACCCGTTTGGGCGATATTGCCAGTGATTCCCTTACCTATTTCAAGAACTTGCGCTTTCAATTCTTCCGTGTAGGTGCCAAGCGCTACCGGCACATGCAAGGTATCCCCTTCCCGCAGGTAGATGGCGATGTCGCGCACGCGCAAAATTTCCTTGGCGTGGGCCGCGATTCGTTCGAGAACAGGCTCGAGGTCGCGCGAAGCGGCAATGTCGTTGCCGATCTCCGCCAGGATCGCCATCTCGCGCGCCCGGCGCTGGGTCTCGGCGTGCAGTTGCGCGGTCTGGATGGCCGCGCCGGCGTTGGCGGCGATGGTCGTCAGCAGGCGCAGGTCGTTATCGTCGAACACTCCCTCCTCGGTCGTGCTTTGTACGCTCAGTACCCCGATGGTTTCCCTGCCCGATTTGATCGGCACGCCCAGATACGAAAGCGCCTCCCTGCCCACGAGCGTGGTGCCCAATTGTGCGCGGCGTTCCCTGATGTCCTTGTTGATGAGCAATGGCTCGCCTGTTTGGATGATCCTGCTCGTCAGTCCTTCGCCCAGTTTCAACGAATCGAAAGACTCGCCGACCTGGTACGGGAAGTGGATGAGATTCGTCTGCGGGTCGAGCAGGGCCACGTAGACGATATCCGCCTCGAAGATGTCCCGCATCTGACTCCCGATCA
>DAOTXP010000083.1:0-13321 GCA_034435275.1 Anaerolineales bacterium
TCGAAAGCGAGGCGGCGATGCCTGTGATGAGTCCCGAAAGGGCGATCAACTTTCCGTTTTGCAGGGCAAGCGTCAGTCCCGCGAGAGCGCCCGTCAGTTCGACGAGGGCGTCGTTCAGTCCCAGCACCACCGAGCCCGCATATTGCAGCCGTTCCTCGTCCAGCATCCCGATCAGTTGTTGTTCGTGGATATCCTCCTCGTGCTGGAATTTGGCGGCTTCGGGGATCTCCGCCGCCACCGCGGCGTAATTCTTCTGGGCGGCCTCTTCGCCGCGTTCCATCAGCTTGATACCGAAGGTGAAGCCCAGGACGCGGCTGACGAGATAATAAAACCACATTTTGAACCAATCGGGCCGAACGTCCCGCCCGCTGTACTTCTTCCAGCCCTCGTAATGCCTGAGTTCGTCGTCCGCGATCTGCTGGAGGATCTTCGCGTTTTCGGACGACTTGATGGCGCGCGCCAGGCGCTTGTAGATGTGATGCTCGGTGATCTCCGTCCTCTGGAAGGTTTCCAGCATGGGGCCAATGTTTGCTTCGGTTTGCATGATACGCTCCTGGATGAATTGTCTTCCCATATTGTAAGCCGATTCGATATTTTTCGTGTGAGACGCACGCGGCCCTTTTCATTGGGAATCGTTCGCCGCGAAGAACGCGAAGTCCGCAACAACTTCTTTAATTGGATTCCTTCGTGCTTTTTGCGGACTTCGCGGTGCAGTTTGTCTTCCATCTTTGCATATACATTGCCCTGCGAAGTCCCCGCGTTATTCCGGGGAACGGAGACGAAGGATACCCAGATTGCGTCAGAACGAGCATCCTGGTTTATAATCCCCGTCAGTCCCAACACCTGATTGCGAAGGATGGAACTTTCGTATCCTCCCTTTGCCGTTCGGTGTATTATAGGTGCAGGTTTTGAGACAAGTTTATCCGTTCCTCTGGAACCATCCATGTCCAATTCATCTCTGACAGAAATGCTCGCCAGCTACGTGCCCCGCCTGATCCAGAGGCGCGTGGTCAATAACCCCGCGCCCATCGATTCGCCGGTGGCGGAGGATTTTCGGGCGGTGGTGCTCTTTGCCGACATCTCCGGCTTTACCATGCTGACCGAACGATTGGCGGAACGCGGACTGGCGGGGGCAGAAGTCCTCGCCGAATTGCTTAACGGGTATTTCGGCCAGTTGATCGGGATCATCAACGAGTACGGCGGCGACGTGGTCAAGTTCGCCGGGGATGCCATTCTCTCGGTCTGGCCGATGGACGATTCCGCTGGGGGCGAAACCGGCGATTGGGACTGGACCGCGCGCGTGGTGGAATGTGCGCTCAAGATCCGCGAGAAATTGCACCACTACCGAGTGGAAGATATCAACCTGCGCCTCAAAGTGGCCGTGAGTGTGGGAGATATCAGCCTGGCGCATGTGGGCGGCGTGTTCAATCGCTGGGAATTCCTGGTGGTTGGCGAGCCGCTGGTGGAACTCGGCCAGGCCAACGATCTGGCCCAGGCCGGGGATGTGCTGTTGACTCCCTCGGTGTATGCTTTATTGAAGGACGATTGCACGGGCTCGGTGGTTGACTTTCCGTCGAAGGAAAACGCGCAGGGCCTGCGGCTGGATCAATTGACCCGCCGCCCCTCCGGGATCCGGGCCGCGAAGCGGTTGGACATCCCCGAAGGAGGCGACACCGCCCTGCGCGCCTACATCCCCGGCGCGATCATCAACCGCCTCTCCGCGGGACATTCGGGCTGGCTCGCCGAACTCCGCCGCGTGACCGTGCTCTTCATCAACCTGCCCGGCGTGGATCAGGATACGCCGCTGGAAACGGCCCAGGCGGTGGCGCGCCTGCTCCAGCGTGCGGTATACCGCTACGAGGGCAGTCTCAACAAGATCAATGTGGACGATAAGGGCATCACGGTGGTCGCGGCCATGGGACTGCCGCCTTTCGCCCATCAGGACGACCCCCTGCGCGGCGTCCAGGCGGCGCTGATGATCCGCAGGGAATTGAAGGAACTGAAGACCAGGAGTTATATCGGCATAACCACCGGCCGCATCTTCTGCGGCTCGATCGGCAATGATAACCGCCGGGAGTACACCATCATGGGCGGCGTGGTCAACCTTTCGGCGCGGCTGATGGGTGTGGCCGGGCACCAGGGCGGCCTGATCGCGCAGGAGGATGTTCCCATCATCTGCGACCGCGCCACGTTCGAGGGCGCGCGGGACGCGATGGATTTCGAGACACTGCCTCCGCAGATGGTCAAGGGACGAAGCGAACCGATCGAAGTCTTCCATCCGATTCAGGAACGCCGCGGCGTCCTGCGCGCGGAGACCGAATTGATCGGGCGTGAAGAGGAGAAGGCTCTGCTGGCCGCGGCCCTGCAGGAATTCCAGCGCGGCGCGTCGAACCAGGTCGTCATTATGTCCGGCGAAGCGGGCATCGGCAAGTCGCGTCTGACCGAGGAATTGCTGCGCCAGTCCGCGTCGCTGGGGGTGAGCACGTTCAAAGGCGAGGGCGACTCAATTGAAAAGAGCACGCCGTATCATGCCTGGCGCCCCATTTTCAATAAGATTTTCGGAATCGAGGAAATCCTGCTCGAGCCGCAGTTGCTCGACGAACACCGGGAGATGATCCAGAAACACGTGCTGGCCAAGATCGAGGAAATTGACCCCGACCTGATTCGATACGCGCCTCTGCTTTCGGTCATCCTGCCCATGGACATTCCCGACAACGATTTCACCTCCGCCATGACCGGCGAGATCCGCGGCGGCAACATCCGCGAGGTGCTCGTCCGAATCTTGGGCCACGAGGCTGCCCGCGCGCCCATGCTGGTCATCATGGAAGACCTGCACTGGTTGGATTCGGCCTCCTGGTCGCTCCTGCCGGAGGTGCATACCAGGGTTCAGCCGATCCTGCTGGTGATGAACACGCGCCCTCTCTCCGAGCCGTATTCCCTTGAATACAAACATTTCTTGAATCACAGCATGACCAAACTGGTGCGGCTGGAGGGACTTTCGCTGGACAACGCCGAGGAACTGGTCTGCCGGCGGCTGGGCGTGCAATCCATCCCGCCCGAAGTGGCGCGCCTCATCCGCGAGAAATCGGAGGGGCATCCCTTCTTTGCGGAAGAACTGGCCTATGCCCTGCGTGACACGGGCATCATCCGTATCGAGAACAACGAGTGCCGCGTTTCGCCGAACTTTTCGGACCTCTCGGCCATCACCCTGCCCGATACCCTGCAGGGGGTCATCACCAGCCGCATTGACAGCCTCACCCCGTCCCAGCAATTGACCCTCAAGGTGGCCAGCGTCATCGGGCGCATCTTTGCCTTCCGACTCCTTCAGGCGGCCTATCCCATCGAAACGGATCGTCCGCGCCTGAACGAGTACATGGATACGCTCACCGGCCTGAGCCTGACCCTGATCGAATCCGAGATGCCCGATCTGGCCTATATTTTCAAACACGCCGTCACTCAGGAGGCGGCCTACAACCTGATGCTGTATTCCCAGCGCCGCGAATTGCATCAAGCCGTGGCAGAGTGGATCGAACATAATTACGCCCACGATATCAGTTCCTATTACACCCTGCTCGCCTATCACTGGACGCAGGCCGCCAAGATGCAGGAAGGCCATGTCAACCGGCGGGTTGCGGAGAAGGCGCTTGACTATATCGAAAAGGCAGGCGACCAGTCGTTGAACAATTTTGCGAACACGGAGGCGGTTCATTTTTTCACCGATGCCCTGGCCTTGTCCAAGGGAATTGATATCGGCCGTTTCCGCCTTGGCCAGTGGTATCGCAAACTGGGACAGGCCTGTCTCGGCCTGGGAAGGTTGGATGAAAGCAAGAACTACTTTATCAAAGCGCTGGATACGTTCGGGGCGCGCTACCCGCGCTCCAATGCAGGGATGGTGGCCGGGTCGCTGGCGCAGGTGGGACGTCAGGTTTTGCACCGCTTGTGGCCGCGCGCCTTCCGCAATGCCCGCTTTACGTCCGAACAGGGAAAGACCCAGCGCGAGATCGTCCAGATTTATGTGCAGTTGGCGACGGTCTACTTCCTGTTGGCTGATACCCTGCCGATCTTCTACTGCGTGCTCGCCAATCTCAACACGGCCGAGCGGCTGCCCGACAGCCCCGAACTTGGATTCGTGTACGCGCAGGTCAGTTCCATTGCGGGATTTATCCCGTGGCGCTCGCAGTCCGAATACTACGCGCGCCAGTGGAGCCGCCTTGACCAACAGTTCGACCATCCGGGCTACTACGTCAGTTCCATCAACTCGCTCGCCGCGTACGACAGCGGCATCGGCAAATGGGAGGACCTGAAGCCGCGCCTCGAAAAAGTCGTCCAGATTTGCAATCAACTCGGCGACCATCGCCAGGCGGGCGAGGCGCTCAGTTACTTGGCCTGCAACGCCTGCTACGAAGGGGATTTCCACACCGCCTACGGTTACATGACCCGCCTCAAGGAACATTCCCAGCGCCGCCACAATCCCGTCATCAAGGAATGGGCCCAGCAGGCCGAGGGCTACGTTCTCATGAGTCTCGGCAGGCTGGATGAGGCCCTCCAGCCGCTCGAGCAGGCACTTCGGCTCATGGCGCAGGAACCGGTCGGCGAGGTGGCCGATTACATCATCAACGGTCAGATCGCGCGCATCCAGGCCTTGAAAAAGGACAAGGACGGCCTCGCGCTGGCGCAAAAACTGGCCGAACGCGCCTCCAAGGCCTCGGTAGTGGACTATTCCGTTTATCTCGGCTACTTCAACATCGCCGAAACCGTCTTCCTGTTCCTCGATGAAGCCATGAAGGGCGACGCACCCGCGGCCGATAGAAACTCCATTTCAAAATCCGCGAAGCAAATGCTCAAGGTCCTGAAGAGTTACTCCGCTATCTTCTTTGCCGGGGAACCCACGTATTTTCGCTTCGCGGGCCTGATGGCCTGGTATGAGAACAAACCCAAACAAGCCCTTGCCCTTTGGCAGAAGGGCATCGAAAAGGCGGAACCACTTTCCATGTTCTACGAGATCGGCCGCATCTCTTTGGAGACCGCCTGCCGGCTGCCCGCTGACGACCCCGGACGGTCCGCCGCGTTGAGCCGCGCAAGGGACTGCTTCGCCCGTCTCAATCTGGACCCCTGGCTGACCGCCGTTCAACGCGAGGAATCCACAATGAAAGCAACCCCCGCCTAATGACCGCCCCCCTGACGATAGCCGATATCCCTGGTCCGCGCCTGAACCCGATTCTGGGCTGGCGCGGATTTGTTGTCGAATTCGCCCGCGACTCGATCGGTTTCCTGCATAAATTGAATGACGCCTATGGCGAGATCGCGCAGGTGGGACGCGGCAAAATGTCTGCCACGTTCACCTTCCATCCCGATTACACTCGCCAGATTCTCTCCAACCCCTCCCTCTTCTACAGTTACGATTTGGAATCCGTTCCCTTTCCGTTCAGCGACATCGAGTCCCTGCGCAGTCTCACCACGGCCATTGCAATGATGAACGGCGAACGGCACAAATACCAGCGCCGCCTGATGGCTCCGTCCCTGCATTCGAGCCACCTGCATCACTATGTCAACGGCATCGTGGAGATCACCGAGCGTTTCTTCCAGAAGTGGAAGCCCGGCCAGGTCACTGACTTGTACGCCGACATGGACCTGTTCGCGGCCTTCCTTGCCATGAAAATCTTCGTCGGCATGGACCCCGAAGGCGACAATGGCCGCTACTATGCCAACCTGTTCGAAGAGGTGCTGAAACTGATCTTTTCACCGGCGGTCTTCATGATGCCCTATAACTTCCCGGGCTTTCCCTATCGGCGCTTGATTCGCAAGGGGATCGAACTCGAGCAGGGATTGAAAGGCCTCATCGAGGCGCGCCGCAGTCGTCCTCTGGATGGTTCGGATATTCTCTCCGTTTTTTTGCAAACCCACGATGAAGACGGCAATAGGATGACGGACGACGAGGTCGTCGGCCAGACCGTCGCCATCTTCCGTGGCGGATCGAAGACCAGCGCCAGCGCCCTCACGTGGACGATGTTCCTGCTGGCACAGCATCCCGCGATCCTGGCCTCCCTGTTGGACGAACTGGAGTCCCGCCTCCACGGCTGTCCGCCGACATTCGAGCAATTGGATCAACTGCCTCTGTTGGAGAATGTCATCAAAGAGAGTATGCGCCTGCTTCCGCCGGTCGCATGGGGTGTCCGCGTCAGCATGGGTGAATTCGATCTCGGTCCTTATCGGCTGGGAAAAGGCAACAATGTGATCTACAGCGCGCATGTCACGCATCGGCGGCCCGATATTTACAAAGACCCGAATCGGTTCGATCCCTATCGCTGGTTCGAGATCAAGCCCTCTCCTTATGAATACTTTCCGTTCTCGGCGGGGCCGCGGCGCTGTCTCGGCGCGGAGTTTGCCATGGTCGAGATCAAGATCGTGCTGGCGATCCTGCTCCAGCGTTTCCACGTGACCGTCCTGCCCGGTCAGCGCATTGACCGCGCCGGGCTGACCGGCAGTTCGCCCAAATACGGCATCAGGGTCAGGATCGACCAGCAGGACGGAGACTTTCAAACCTTCCCTGTCAAGGGAAATATCCACCGGTTCGCAACATTGACAGGCTGAAAAATCGTGACGTTGGACACTTGATTTTAAGGGGGGATTTGCTCCATAATGTCATAAATCCCATAACGGTTAGGAGGATTCCATGAGATCAAACCGTTTCATATTCATCTGTTTGTCAAGCTTGGTTGTGGCGCTGTTGACCGTCGGCTGTAGCGCTGTTGAGCCTGAGCCGACGGCCACCCCCACCGAACCGCCGCCAACTGAAGTGCCGAGCGCCACGCCGCGTCCGACCGCCACCCCGCGGCCCACTGCGACAGTGGATGTTGCCGCCACACAAATGGTGGAGGAAGTCAACGCGCGTATCCAAGCCTACGTGGACAATGGGTATCTACCATCCACGGAGGGCAGTTACTTCGAACTGCTGGATTATCAGCGCGAGATGGCCAAGATCAATTACCTGGATGTGGACTTCGCGGGCTACGAAGACCTGGTGCAGAACTTTGCCATTTGGGGGCACATTAAGATGCAGAGTGCGCGGCCTGTGAATTATCCCGAATATTCAGGCTGCGGATTCAGTTTCCGCATCAACCCCAATAACTATGACGGATATACGGCCCACCTCACCAATAAGGCGGTCTTACTGACCTACTGCAACAGCAGTATTGGCCGTTGCGGCGAGATCGGAAAGACGCGCGGCAAAGGCACTCTCGATTTGCCCAACCCTGCCGAGGCGGATATGGAATTGATCGTCAACGGAACGAAGGCATACGTTCACGTGAACGGCCAGTTTATCGGGGAATATACACTGTTCACCGATAAAATGCTCGAGCCGGGCTACATTCTGTATTCCATCATCTCCGGCACCAATGCCGATTATGGCACGCGGTGTGAAGTCACGGATGCAGGTATGTGGATCGCGAAATAGGCTTGCACAATTTAATAATACAAAGGCGGACCCGCAACGGTCCGCCTTTTGTTTTGTATTGGGAGGTTGGCCGCTACACCATCTCGTTGTAATTCTCGGGCAGCCAGCAGCACAGCACTAACTCCCTCGCAGCCTTCACCTCATCCATTCTTCCGAACGGGGTGATGTGCGGCGCCTCGTGCAGCAGTTCGGGCTGCGTCCTGGCCTCCTCCGCGATCTTGATCAGCGCGTCGGCGAAGCGGTCGAGGGTATCCTTGTTCTCGGTCTCGGTCGGTTCGATCATCAGCGCCTCGTGGACGATGAGCGGGAAGTAATTCGTCGGCGGATGGAAGTCGTAATCCATCAGGCGCTTGGCGATGTCCAGCGCGCGCACGTCAGAACCCGCGAACTGTCCCTCGGCCACAAACTCGTGCATACAGATGCGGTCGTAGGGGACGTGATAGGTATTGCGTAACCGTGCCAGCAGGTAGTTGGCGTTCAGCACGGCGTACTCGGAGATCTCGCGCAGGCCGTCCGGGCCGTGCATGATGATGTAGGTGAATGCGCGCACGAGACCGCCGCCGAACTGTCCGTGGAAGGACTTGACGCGGCCGATGGTCTTGGCGGGCGTGACGAAGCCGAACAGCGGAGGCGTCTCGTCGTTGCCTTCTTCGACGATGCCGACCAGCGGTTCGGGCAGGAAGTCGGCGAGGTGCGCCGCGACTCCGACCGGGCCTGAGCCCGGGCCGCCGCCCCCGTGCGGGACCGCGAAGGTCTTGTGTAGGTTGAAGTGCATCACGTCAATGCCCAGGTCGCCGGGGCGGACGATGCCCAGCAGGGCGTTGAGATTCGCGCCGTCGCCATAGACCAGGCCGCCGCAGTCGTGCACGATCTTGATCACCTGCTCGATGTTTTCATCGAACATGCCGAGTGTGTTCGGGTTGGTCACCATGATGCCGACGACGGTATCGTCGCACTGTGCTTTGAGCGCTTTCAAGTCCACGTTGCCGCGCGCGTCGGAGGGGATTTGCACCACCTGCAACCCGATCATGCCGGACGAGGCGGGGTTGGTGCCGTGCGCCGAATCGGGGATGAGCATCTTGACGCGCTTGTGATCGCCGCGCGACTTGTGGTATGCACGCATGATGAGCACGCCGGTGAATTCTCCGTGCGCGCCAGCCGCGGGTTGCAGAGTCACGGCCGCGAATCCGCTGATCTCTTTCAGCCATTCCTGGAGTGTGTACATCAGCGCGAGATTGCCTTGTACGGTTTCAATCGGCTGAAGCGGATGGGTGTGCAGGAAGCCCGGCAGGCGGCAGGTATCTTCATTGATCTTCGGGTTGTATTTCATCGTGCACGAGCCGAGCGGATAGAAGCCGCCGTCCACGCTGTAGTTGAACTTGCTGAGGTGCATGTAGTGACGCACAACGTCCACCTCGGCCAGTTCGGGCAGGGGCAGGTCTTTTCTCAGAAGAGACTCGGGCAGTTGGGCGCGCGGCACGTCTGGGTCCGGGAAGGTCACGCCTTTTCGTCCGGGCGAGGATAGGTCGAAGATGGTCGGCTCGACGATTTTTGGGGTCGAAGTTGTCTCAGTCATGGTGTTCCTCCGAAAGGGCTTCGACCAGCGCGTCGATCTCTTCGCGGCTGTTCATTTCGGTGACGGCAATCAGCAGGTGATTTTTGAGCGCGGGATAATCCTGTCCCAGATCGTAGCCGCCGAGGATGCCGTGCTCGAGCAGGTGCGCGTTGACCTCGGCCGCAGGCTTCGGACAGCACAGCACGAACTCGTGGAAGAACGGCTCGGGGAAGCACAGGCCGTAGCCCTCGATCTTGCTCAACTGCTCCGCGGCGTAATGCGCGTTGTGATAGCAGATCTCGGCCACCTGGCGGAAGCCGGTCTTGCCGAGCACGCTGAGATAGACCGCCGCGCCGAGAGCCAGCAGCCCCTGATTGGTGCAGATGTTGGATGTGGCGCGTTCGCGCTTGATATGCTGTTCGCGGGCGGTCAATGTGAGGACGTAGGCGCGCTGGCCGCGACTGTCAACGGTCTCGCCGACCAGGCGCCCGGCCATCTTGTGGACGTACTGCTTGCGGGTCGTGAAGAACCCGAGGTACGGGCCGCCGTACCAGAGCGGGATGCCCAGCGGCTGGCCCTCGCCGACGACGATGTCCGCGCCCATTTCGCCGGGCGTCTTGAACAGTGCCAGCGCGGTGGGGTTGGCCGCCACGCAGATCAGTGCGCCCTTCGCATGGACGGTCTGGATCAGTTGAGTGAAGTCGTAGACTCGCCCGAAGAAATCGGGGTATTGCACGATGACCAGCGCGGTGTTCTCGTCAATCAGGGACTCGAGCGATTCGGGTCCGGCTTCCAGGTCCGCGTTGGAGTCGTCACCGGCAAGTTGAAGATTCATCCCCTGAGTATAGGTGCGGATCACGCCGCGATAATGCGGATGCACCGTGGGCGACATCACAACCTTCGTGCGTTTGCCGCGGAACTGCGCCCAGGCCAGGTTGACGGCCTCGGCCACGGCGGTCGCGCCGTCGTAGTGCGAGGCGTTCGAGACCTCCATGCCGGTCAGCGCGGCCATCAGGGATTGATACTCGAAGATGCCCTGCAGTGTGCCCTGTGAGATTTCGGGCTGGTAGGGTGTGTAGGCGGTATAGAACTCGCCGCGGCTGAGGATGTGGTTTACAACTGATGGAATGTAATGGTTGTACGCGCCCGCGCCGAGAAAAGAGACCAGATCGCCGCGCACGTTTTCGTTGCCGGCGGCGATGTCAGCCAGTTCGGCGGCCGCTTCCATTTCGGTCAAGGCGGGGGGCAGGTCGAGCTGGGGAAAGCGATGTTTGGCAGGCACGGCCTCGAAAAGGTCTGCAACCTTCTTGACGCCGATGGTCTTCAACATCGCGTCCCGCTCGCTGGGGGAGATGGGGACGTAGGTCATGTTTATCTCCTGGTCGGCTAGTCGGCTAGTCTACTCGTCGAATTGACCAGCAGACCAGAAGACTAGCGGACTAGCGGACTAATGTGCGCGCTCTTCGCAATATTTTTCGTACGCGGCCGCGTCCATCAGACCGGAGGCGTCGCCGCCTTCGATCTTGATCATCCAGCCCGCGCCGTAGGGATCCTTGTTGAGCGTCTCCGGCGCGTCGGACAGGGCCTCGTTCACCGCCGCGACCTTGCCGCTGACCGGGGCGTAGGTTTCTGCCGCGGCTTTGACCGATTCGACCGAAGCGATGGGCTTGCCCGCTTCGATCGCGTCGCCGGCCGCAACCAGGATCTCCAGAAAGACAATGTCGGAGAGCTGGCCCTGGGCGTAGTCGGTCAGCCCGGCCGCGCCCGTGGCGGGATCGAACCATTCATCGGACTTGGTGTATTTCAAATTGGCGGGAGTATTCATGATGGTCTCCTCATGCAATGGATTTTTAGGCGAATCAAAAGAGGACGCACGTTTACATATCGTGCGTCCTCTGTAAATTGACCTGAGAGATTCGATTAGTCTGGTGGTCGTTAGTCTCATAGTCTCATGGTCACTTTTTATTGAATACGGTGACCATCAGACTATTCGGCTATCGGACTATTTGACTAACCTTACACCGTCGGTATTCCTTGCGGAATTTTCCAGAGTGTTTCGGGAGCGGGGTCCTTTTGCCTGAGAGTTTCGTCTGGGTTCGCCTGTTCCAGACTTGCACCTTCGGCGCTCCGGTGGTTGAGTAGCGCCGAAGGCGCGTATCGAAACCACCACGAGTCTCTTCCCTGCTCACCGTTCGATTGTGTTTTCATTCTACGGGTGAGCAGGGCTGGAGTCAAGAGGAAGAATGTCCGTGATTTACGCGGAGCGGATTGCCAATCCGTTTTACTTGCCTGCCACTTTGCGCGTTCGCTTCGGTTTGGAGGGAGCCGCTTCGGGCCGGGGCGCGGCGGGTTCAACGGGTGCCGGTACAGGTTCCGCGGGAAGCGCCGGGACAGGCTCGACCGGGGCGAGAGTCTGTGCGCTGTTGATGCGCGCGAAGTAGTCCTTCACGACCTGGTCGTTATAGAAGATCAGTGCCACGATTCCCACGACCACCGAGAAAATGTTGAAGGTCACCAGGGCCACAATCTCCCAGATGGCGATGGCTTGGGAAGGACGCACCGGCTGGGGCGGATTCTCCAGCAGTTTGATGGCGTAGGCGATCTCGAACGCGCCCAGGACGAGGTTGAGGAGCAGAAGTGGAGTGCACAGCAGGCCGACTCCGAACGTGCCGAGGATCACCCCCGGCCCCCACAGCAGGTTGATGATGCCGTTGACCAGGGTCATGATTGCCAGTGTCATCACCATGCCGGGTTTGGTCTGCGGGTTGGTAGGATAAATTGTCATTGGGTTCTCCTTGATAGTCTGTGAAAATATACGCCCGCATCCCTGCCGGGTTGCAGAATCAAAAGAGCCTGCCGTAGGGCAGACTCCTTATCGGCTCGGTCTATGTCATCCGGTGAGTGTGCCGCGCACCCAGTCGCCGACCAGCCAGTATTTGAAATCCTGACCCTGACTGGCCTGGATGCCGCCGTAGATTCCGTATCCCAGCGCGACCAGAGGCATGGCGCTGAATACGCAGGCAAATGGCACGCACAGGAGACCAATGATCAGTGCAGCCAGCGCGCCGGAGAGGGCCCACGCGACGCCGGCGAGAATCCCGCCGCCGACCCACCAGATGAGTTGGAAGATCAGGGCCTGCAAGGATTGGTAAGCCACGTATCGCGAACGTTCTTTGTAGACGATGTAGATGATGAGCGGTACGACCGGCCCCAGGAAGCCGGAGACGAGATTGGCCAGCACGCCGAGGTGGGCAAACATCGCCCATTGGCGTTCGTCCGCGGGCGAGAGCGGGGCGGGGGGAAGGGGTGTGGATGATTCATTCATTGTTGATAGCCTCCGGGTTCGAGTGTACCACAGCGGGTAAAAAAGACTCGCGGAGTTTTCCGCGAGTCTTTTTTGAAAAACCAGAGGGTTATGCCCAGCCCTGGCCCCGGATGAAGTTCGTGATGACCGGGATTTCGAACATCTGGCCCTGATAGGCCTGGTAAGCCCAGTAGAAGAACACCAGCCAGATGAGCGGAACGCACAGGCCGCCGAAACCCAGCGTGACTGCCGAAATGATGGTCGCAAGAATCACAAAGACCACATTGGCGGCCAGCGACTGGACGGCATGGAATTTGATGAACGGGCGATTCTTCTTATCCTCCATGAACAGCACAATGATAGCAACCAGCGGGATCGGGTAGCCGAGCGCGGCCCACAGTTTATCGTCACTGGTGACATCGGACATGGGAGCTTGGGACATGGGTTGTGCCTCCTAAGGGTCTGAGTTTGGTTTGCAGTATTTTACAACCAAACCAGACAAAAAGCAACAGAATTATCCCGTATCAGCGGTACTAATTGTGGCTTGTGCTACAATCGCCCCATGACAGTTCGCATCGTATTCATGGGATCACCCGAGTTTGCCTTGCCGTCCCTGCGCGCGTTGGCGGACGCGTACGATGTGGTCGGTGTCGTCACCCAGCCCGACCGCGCTTCCGGCCGCGGCCGCGAGATTAAGATGCCTCCCGTCAAATCCCTCGCGCTCGAACTCGGCGTGCCCCTCATTCAGCCCGAAAAACTGCGCCAGCCCGAAGCGATGGATCAACTGCGCGCCTGGTCTCCCGACCTGATCGTGGTGGCCGCGTTCGGTCAAATCCTCAAACCCGAGGTCCTCGACCTGCCGCGCTTCGGCTGCCTCAATGTCCATGCCTCGCTCCTGCCGCGCTGGCGCGGCGCCGCGCCGATCCAGGCCCCGATTAAGGCGGGGGACCAAGAGACGGGCGTGCCCATCATGAAAATAGATAAAGGGCTCGGCACCGGCCCGATG